>DATFES010000532.1:0-7697 GCA_035250945.1 Alphaproteobacteria bacterium
ATCTTGCGCAACTTCGTAGCGGCGCAAATCACCGCCTCGCAATCGGCGATCCTGGCGCAACGTTCGGCGTCGTCATCGTGATCGAGCGTGACGACTTCGAAGCGGTCGCCCGCGGCATCGCGCACCAGCGCGTAGACGTCCTCGCCGGCATGGCTGAGATACAGGACTCGTGGACGCTTGACGCTCATCGGCGGAGCGGTCACTCGATGAAGCGGACGCGTTCGGATGCGAGAACGCCGTCGAGCCACGTCGGATAATGCGCGCCTTGCCTGACCAGCGCCTCCATTTTCGCCTCCTTGTCGGCGATGGCGGCGAGCTCGGCGCCGACTTGCGCGACCCGTTGGCGAGGCACCGCCACCACGCCGTCGATGTCGCCAACGAGCAGGTCGCCCGGAGAAACGGCGACGCCGCCGATCATGATCGGCGTGCCGACTTCGCCGGGGCCGTCCTTGAACGGCGAGTTCGGGCTGAGCGCGCGGGCGAACATCGGAATGCCGACCTGGTTGATGCCCTCGATGTCGCGCACCACGCCATCGGTGACCGCCGCCACGATGCCGGCGTTGCGCGCCATCCCGAGCAAGACATCGCCGATGACCGAGGCGCTGTCCGAGCCGTCGACGGCGACGATCAGCACGTCGCCCGGCTTGGCGAATTTCAGCGCCGCATAGGGCGCCAGGTTGTCAACCGGGCGGGTTCGCACGGTCAACGCAGGGCCGAGAAAACGCGTCGCCTTCGACAGCGGCCGTATCCAGTGCGCAAGCGCGCCGCGCCGGCCCTGGGCATCGACCACCCAACCGGTTGGCGCTTTCTCGAATGGCTTCATCTCGGCGGCGCTCGGCCGCGGGAAATCGCGGCGGATCGATAGCTGCGGCGGTTCGGCCAAGGGATGTCTCCTTCTAGAGGGCGTTGCCTGCGGAATCGAAGACGTGCGCCGCGCTGAGGCTAAAGTGGAACCTGCATCGCGCGCCGATCGGCGCCGCGGCATCGGGCTCGATGCGCGCCACCAGCTCGCGCTCGATGCCTTGCACGCGGGCGAACACGATGGTTTCCGCGCCCAACGGCTCCAATTGCGTCACTTCGCCGTCGATCGCCGCCTGCGCCCCGTTCGCCGTCGACGCGAGCGTCACGTTCTCCGGACGAATTCCCAATGTCACGGTCGCGCCCGGCGGCTGCGGCGGCATGCGCTCGGCGGGCAGCCGAAATACGTCGTTGCCCACCTTCAGCGAACGCCCGTCGGGTGCATCAATGACCACCGCCGGCAATAGGTTCATTGGCGGATTGCCAAGGAACGCGGCGACGAAAGCGTTTGCCGGACGGCGATAGACCTCGAGCGGCGGCCCAACCTGCACGACCTTGCCGCCGTTCATGATGCAGATCCGCTGGCCAAGCGTCATCGCCTCGACTTGGTCGTGCGTGACGTAGATCATCGTCGCGCCGATGCGGCGGTGCAGCTTGGCGAGTTCGCCGCGCGTCGAAACGCGCAGTGCCGCGTCCAAATTCGACAGCGGCTCGTCGAACAGAAACACCTTGGGATCGCGCACGATGGCGCGACCGAGCGCCACGCGTTGGCGCTGTCCGCCGGAAAGCGCGTGCGGTTTGCGCTCGAGCAACGCGGAAAGCCCGAGCGTTTCGGCGACCGATTTGACGCGGGCGTCGATTTCTACGCGCGGCACGGAACGACGACGCAGGCCGAAGCCGAGATTGTCCTTTACGCTCATATGCGGATAGAGGGCGTAGGACTGGAACACCATGGCGATGTCGCGGTCCTTGGCCGGCAGGGCGTTGACCATCCGGCCGTCGATCGACAACGCGCCGGAGGTGATCGATTCGAGGCCGGCGATCATGCGCAAAGTCGTCGTCTTGCCGCAACCCGACGGTCCGAGCAGCACCATGAACTCCCCGTCGCCGATTTTCAAAGTCACCGAATCGGCGGCCGGCGCATGCGAGCGGTCATAGATCTTGGTCAGCCGGTCGAGCGTCACGACGGCCATTACCGTTCTCCGCTCATTTCACCGCCCCGGCGGTCATTCCCTGGATCAGCTTCTCCGAAAAGAACGCGTAAATGACGATTACCGGGACGATGGCGATCATGAGCCCGGTGGCGATCATGCCGACGTCCTCGAGCTGATCGCCCATGAAGCGCTGAATTCCCAAAGGAAGCGTCCGATTCGCGTCGTCGGTGATCAGAACGACGGCGTAGAGGAACTCGTTCCACAGTAAGATGAAGTTGAGGATGACCGTGGTCGCGATCGCCGGCAGCGCGATCGGCAGACTGACGCGCCAGAAAATCTCCCACTCCGAATAGCCGTCCATCCGAGCCGCGTCGAACAGATCCGACGGAATTCGTGCGAAAAAACTTTCCAGGATGTAAATCGTTAGCGGCAGTTGAATCGCCACATAGACTAGCGTCAGGCCGATTCGCGAATTGTAGAGGCCATACTGCACGAGGATCTGGAACAGGGAAATGATGGTGATCTGCGGCGGAAAGATGATGGTCGAGAACAGCACGAAATAGACGACGCGGTTTAGGCGGAAGCGATAGCGCGCAAGGCAGTGCGCCGCCATCGCTCCGATCACGGTCAAGATCGTCACCGCGGAGACGACGATCGCGGTCGAATTGGCGAAATAGACATGGTAGTTCGAATTGAACCAGGCGAGCGGAAATTTCTCCCAGTGCAGCGTCTCGGGTAGCGCAAAGTGATCCGCCGTGATTTCGGTCGTCGTGCGCAGCGACATCATCGCCACCCACACGAACGGGCCGGCCGCGAAAGCGGTATAGAGCGATAAGAGTAGAAGCAGGAGCGAGCGCTTGAGCAAGGGCCGGGCGTCTCCTCAATATTCCAGCTTTTCGCGCTGGCGGAACGCCCACGTCAGGGCAAGAACGGCTGCAAGCACGATGACGAACCACACCGCGGCGATCGTCGAGGGATAGCCCAAATCGAAGGTCGTCCACTCGAAGGCGCGCTTGTAGACATAGGTCGACACGGTCTCGGTCGACCATAGCGGTCCGCCCTTGGTCGTGATCCAAACCAAATCGAAGATCTTCATCTTACCGATGAACGACAGCACGATCAGGTTGAGCACCGTCGGCCGAATCAGCGGCAGGATGATGAAGACCAGTTTCTGCCCCCAACCGCAATTGTCGAGCTCGGCCGCTTCGATCACCTCCTTCGGCAGCGAGTGGAGCGCCGCCAGCAACACCACCATGTTGAAGCCGGTCCACATCCAGGTGGTCACGAACACCAGCGAGGGCAGCGCCGTCTTGGGATCGCCGAGCCAGGCGCGGGCCAGATGGTCCATCCCGAGCGCGCGCAGCGCGGCATTCACCGGACCCCAATCGAAGTTGTAGATCCACACCCATAGGATGCCGACCACGACGTAGGACATCAGCACCGGAGTGAACCAGGCGACGCGGAAAACGCGGGCGCCCGGCACCCGCGCGTAAAGCGCCATCGCCAACATGAGGGCGATCGACACCTCGAGCAATGGCGAGGCGCACGCCCAAGCGATCGTGTTCCACACCGCGCGCCAGAAGATGTCGTCGTGCGCCAGCACGACGTAATTCTCCATGCCGAGGAAGTCTTCGCGCCTTGGCAACACCGTGTGGAAGCTGTTCCAGAACGTTCGCAGCACCGGATAGGCGGTGAACGCCGTGTACACCGTCAACGCCGGCAGTAGAAAAGCGACGATCGCCGCCCAAGGGCGCGGCAAACCGTCATCGCGCGCCGGCGGAATCCCGGTCATTAAAATCCAGGTACGCTCGAAGGAAATCTGGGCGGCGGGGCCACCGTCGGTCCCGCCGTCCGGGTGTCGAAATCAGTACGCCGCGGTCATCTGCTTGACCACGCCGTCGACGTCTATGGTGCCGGCGGGGAACGCGTTGTTGATCACCTGGGTGAACACTTCCTTCGGCTTGCCCTGCATGACCTGGATCGGGATGCCGAAGTAATACTTGGCGCCGTCATTGGTGGCGGCGATCATCTTGAAGTATTCGGCCGCTTGCGGACCGGTCAGCTTCGCCGGATCGCTCTTGATTCCGGTCTGCACCTGTACCCGATCCAGCCATTTGTTGCCCATTTCGGGCGTCGTCATCGAATTTAGAAACGCGATCGCTTCCTTCGGGTGCTTGGTAGCGGCGTTGACGACATAGGATCCGCCGACGGCGATCGTGCGGCATTCGTCGCAGGCAGCACCTGGAACCGCCGGGAACTTCATGATGCCGAGGGGGAAGCCGACCGGTTGGCCGCCCTTGTCGGGAGCGTTGAAGGCGCGACTGGTGTACCAGCTGCCGTTCAGGAACGTCAGCGCTCCCGGATTGGTGTGAAAGTACGTGTGCGCCTCGCCGAGCTTAAGCGAGGTGAAGGTGGTCGGCAGCAATCCGGCATCGACCAGGCTCTTGATCCATTTCAGCGTGTCGACGACGCGCGGGTCCGACCAAGCGAGCTGACCCTTCATCAGCTTGTCGTAGTCGCCGACGCCAAGTTTCTTTAGCAGCGCTTCGTGCGTCAGGTGGGCGCCGGGAAACGGCCGGTCGCCGACGCCGATGGTCATCGGCGTGATTCCCTTCGCCTTCGCCTTCTTGACCATGTCGAGGAACGCGTCGGAGGACAGCTGCATGTTCGCCGGCAAGGCGACCCCGAGATCGGCCAGCGTTCTTCTGTTGTAGTAGAGCTCGACCGTCCAAGCTTCGAGCGGCAGCCCGTAAGGTTTATCCTTGTACGTCCAGGCCTGCTTCGCCCAGCCCTCGATGGCGCTCCAATTGAGCGGGCTCAAATCGAGCAACAGGCCGTTTTCCATGTATTCGACCTGATCCGGCTCGGCGTAAAAGATGTCGGGCGCCTGTCCGGCGCGAAGCGCCGTTTTCAGCGCCGCGTAAAGCGCCGTCTTCTCGTACCAGGACGCCTTGATCTTGATCCCCGGGTTCGATTTTTCGAACGCGGCGATGGCTTCCTCGACGAACTGCCGCTTGATCTGTTCGGCCGCCCAATGGGTCCAAAGGTTGAGTTCCTTGGCCTGCTGCGCCTGCGCCGGCGCGCGAACGCCGATGGCCAGCAGGCACGCGACGGCGACCGCCGCGATCGTCCGAATGCGCATCGCTCCCTCCCTGGGACCGTCATCGGCGCCATCGACGGCCCATGCGGTTTACCTTGTCCGGAGACCCCAGTCGGCGCCATGCAGCGACCAGGATCGTAGGATCGCCGCGACTTCACGGTCAATAAAATTATTGATAATCTATCGCCCAATGCGCTCGATGGCATGCGAGCGAGCAACACCGGGTCTGACGCATGGCCGAAGCCGCGGTAGCCAAGATCGCCCCCGGCGCACACGTCGCGCCGACGGAAACCACGTTGACCGACGTCGTAAGGGCGCTTGAATTCGACATCCTTTTTGGCCGTTTGCGGCCGCGCGAGCGGCTGGTCGAGGATGCGCTGATGCAGCGCTTCGGCGCCAAACGCCATATCGTGCGCCAGGCGCTGGCTGAACTGGGGCGCATGGGCATCGTCACCCGCGCACCGCACCGCGGCGGAGCAGTGCGCGATTTCTCCGCCGAGGAGGTCGAGGAGATCTGCGAGCTGCGCGAATTGCTGCAGCGGCGCGCTGCGCAACGCATTCCACTGCCGGCGAGCGCCCAGCTCATCGCGACGCTCGAGCGGCTGCAGCGCCGCCATGACCGCGCCGTCGCCTCCCGCGACCCGCGCGCCATCGACAAGGTCAACGAGGAATTTCACGACACGCTGTTCGGCGCTTGCGGCAACGCGCATCTGGTCAGCGCCATATCGCAATATGCCTATCTTTCGCGGGCGATGCGGCTATATCCGCTGGTCGACGCCGAATTGCTCGAGACGCTGCGCGGCGAGCATTGGGCGATGATCGAGGCGCTGCGCGGCGGCGACCGCCGCGCCCTGATGCGGCTGGTGGTCGACCACATCCAGCACTCGAAGGCGATCTACCTCGCGGTCCGCCGGGCGCTGCCCGAGGACCGCTGAGCCGGCACGGCGGCCGGCAAATCGGCTCGCCACGGGACGTCGTCCAGTCCGGCCGCCGCCGCTGGCACGCGAATACGGCGCATTCCGCGGCCTGGCGGCCGTCGCGCTCGTGCCGCCTCGGGCCTGCGTGATCGATCAGGAATTCGTCCCTGCCGGCTTCTTTGCTCGAATCCTGCGTCTTTTCGTTGCAAGATGCCGAATGTGGCGCCGCCTGCCGCTTCGACCCATGCGCGACGGGAGTCCTCCTGACGACATGCGTTCGCTGCCCCTGAGCTTGCTTCAGCGTGGATGGCCGTGGCGCGGTCTTCGCCGTCGCGGCGATGGTCGGCCCGGATTCGGCGCGACGCTCGCCGTGTCGCTCGCCGTCGTGGCCGTCTTCGCGTCCTTTGCGCCGACTATCGCCTACAGCGCGACCGTGACGATTTCATGCGGGGCGGTGGGGCGCGAACTCCAGCTCTGCCGGGAAGGCGCCGAGGCGTGGGCGGCGCGCGCCGGCCATGATGTGCGAGTCGTCGCCGGCCCCAACGCCGCGAACGAGCGTCTCGCGTTGTATCAGCAGCTTTTCGCCGCGCGGTCATCGGACATCGATGTCTTTCAAATCGACGTGATCTGGCCGGGAGCGCTCGCCGACCATCTCGCCGATCTGCGCGCGCATGTGCCGGATTGGGAGGCAAATGCGCATATTCCCGCGCTGCTCGAGAACAACATGGTCGACGGGCGACTGGTGGCGCTGCCGTGGTTCGCCGACGTGGGCGTGCTTTACTACCGCGTCGATCTGTTGGCGAAGCATGGCGCCAACCCGCCCGCCACATGGCAAGAGCTCACCGAGCTCTCGCGACGGATCCAGGCGGCCGAGCGCGCCCTGGGAGACGAGCGAATGTGGGGGTTCGTGTTCCAGGGCAAGGCATACGAAGGCCTGACATGCAATGCGCTCGAATGGATCGCCTCGTCGGGCGGGGGTACGATCGTCGACGACGCCGGCACGATCACGATCGGCAATCCGCGCGCCGTCGCGGCGATCGCATTGGCGGCGCAGTGGGTGGGCGACGTCGCGCCGCGGGGCGTCCTCAACTACGGCGAGGAGGAGGCGCGCGGTGTCTTCCAGTCGGGCCACGCCGTATTCATGCGCAACTGGCCGTATGCCTGGGCGCTGGTCAACGCTCCCGACAGTCCGGTTGCCGGCAAAGTCGCGGTGGCGCCGCTGCCGGTCGGCGAGCCCTCGCGACGCCCGACCGGCGTCCTTGGCGGTTCGCAACTCGCCGTCTCGCGTTATTCGCGAAACGGTCCAATCGCCGCCGATCTCGTGCGATACCTCGCCGGCGCGGGCGAGCAGCGCCGACGCGCGATCGTCGGCGCCTTCCATCCGACGATCCTGCATCTGTACGACGACGACGAGGTGCGCCGCGCGAATCCGTTCTTCGCGGCGCTGCGCCCGATTCTCGAACACGCGACCGCGCGGCCGTCGCGGAACCTAGGCGCGCGCTATAACCGCGTCTCGTCGGCGTTCTGGACCGCGGTGCATGAGACGCTGGCACGGCGGGGCGACGCGGCCGACAACGTTTCCGCGCTCGATAATCGTCTTCGGCGGATGTTGCGGCGGCGATGATCTGGCGCCGGCGGGCCGCAGCGCCCGGCGGCGGGCTACGACGGACGCGTGTCGTGTTGGCGTGGCTCTTCCTGTCGCCGGCGATGATCGCGCTGGCGTTCGTC
>DATFES010000501.1:0-23207 GCA_035250945.1 Alphaproteobacteria bacterium
ATCAGGACTGTCGTCGCGGGAATCCGCACCGCCAGATTGGCGACGGCGATCGCCAACGACTGCAGGAGAATTACGATGACGACCGCGGCGAACACCCTGCGGCCATGGCCTCGGCGATTGAACTCGCCGGAGAGCAGCGCCGCAAGCGCCACCAGGACGAAGGTCAGCCCATAGAGCGGGGAGGCGAGCCGATTATGGCCCTCGGCGCGCAGCGCCGGCCACATCGCCTTGTCGATATCGCTGCCATCGGCCGCGAAGAGGTCGTGCAGAAACCGTTCGCGCGGCTCGCGCCATCGGTCTTCGGTCTTTTGTCGCACCTTGCCGATGTCGGCCGTGTATCGCTCGAAGAACAGCAGCTTGACTTGGCCGGTGCCGCGATCGAGCTCCTGCCGGTTGCCCTCGAGCATGACGATTCGCGGACCTTCGTCGCTCGCCGTCAGCCGTCCGCGCTCGGCGAGAACGGTCACCGCTCGCTTCGGATCGCGATTGTCGTGGACCATGATGCCCTGCAGTTCGCCGTCGCTCTCGCGCGAGCGAACATAGACGGTGATCCCTTCGGTCACGGTGTTGAACACGCCTTCGCGAAGCAAAATCGCCGAATAGTCGTTGCGCGCGTCAAACTCCATCTCCTTGAAGGCGCGGTACGACACCGGCAGGAAGTAAAGCGAGATCGAATAACCGATCGCCACTGCGAAAAGCGCCACCACCAGCGGCGGCCGGGCCAGCCGGTGCGGTCCGAAGCCGATCGCCCGCAGGACCACAAGCTCGCTGTCGGTGTTGAGTCGCGAATAGGTGAAGAGAACGGCGACGAACAGGGCGATCGGCAGCAAGATCGCGAGGAAGCGCGGAACCAACAGGATGGTGAGGTGAAGGTAGTCGTCGATGCCGAGACCGCGGGTGACGATGAGTTCGATGAAGCGCAGCGACTGCGTCAGCCAGATCGCAGCCACCAGCGATCCTAGGACGATGGCGCCCGAAAATACGATCTGGCGAAGGATGTATCGCGTGATTTGGGTCATCTCAGCTTCGGCCAGTATATACGCCTACCACCGAGTCTGGACCCGTCCGGACGCGTGTGCTCGGGGGCGGGGGGCGGAAGGCGACGTTTCGGGCAGTACCAAGCGGGACCGACGGGAAAACCGGAACTGTCACCATCTGGAAACCAGAACATATAGGGAACAATTGTATCGTGCGCGAATATTCGCTTCTTTCCATGCCGGCCAACTCTTGGCTAGAAATAGCCGGTCCTCAAGTCGGCGGCCAATGCCGGCGGACGGAAATCGCGGATCGTCCCTAATTCTCCAGGAATCATTCCCTCCATGAAGATCGCCTTCGCCAAGCCGGATCAGGCGAATTCCGGAACCTTCGTCGTCGCCGTGACCGAGGAACGCAAACTGACGCCTTCCGCCGCGGCGCTCGACAAGAAGACCGGCGGCGTGCTGACCCGGGCGATGGCATCGAGTCGATTTCGCGGACGCAAGAACGAGTTGCTCGAAATCCTGGCGCCGAAGGGCGTGCCGGTTTCGCGCATCGTGCTTGTCGGGCTTGGCAAGCCGGAGCAAATCGACGCGCAGCGAATGCAGGAAGTCGGCGGCAATCTCGTGGCGACGCTCAATCGCAGCGGCGAAAGCGTGGCGACGATGCAGGTCGACAATCTCGCCGGCGCGTCGATCCATGCGCCGGAGATGTCGGCGCATGTCGCGTTCGGGGCGCGCCTCCGGGCGTACAGGTTCGACAAGTATCGCACGCGCGAGAAAGAAGAGAACAAGCCGACGCTCAAGGCGTTGACCTTGATGGTCACCGACTTCGCGGCGGCTCGCAAGCATTTCGCGCCGCTCGACCGCATCGCCGACGCGATCTATGTGACGCGCGACCTGGTCAGCGAACCGCCGAACGTCATCTATCCTGAATCGCTCGCCGAGCGTTGCAAGCGGCTCGCCGCATTCGGCGTCAAGGTCGACGTGCTCGACGAGAAACAGCTGGCCAAACTTGGAATGGGGGCCCTGCTGGGCGTCGGCCAGGGAAGCGCGCATCCGCCGCGCGTCGTGACCATGCGCTGGGACGGCGCGGCCAAGGCCAAGGACAAGCGCCCGCTGGCGTTTTGCGGCAAGGGAGTGACCTTCGACACCGGCGGCATTTCGCTCAAGCCGGCCGCCGGGATGGAAGACATGAAGTGGGACATGGCCGGCGCCGCGGCGGTGATCGGACTGATCGAATCGCTCGCCGCGCGCCGCGCGCGCGTGAACGCGGTCGGGTTGGTCGGACTGGTCGAAAACATGCCCTCGGGCGCGGCGCAACGCCCCTCCGACATCGTCAAATCGGGCTCCGGGAGGACGATCGAGGTACTCAATACCGATGCCGAAGGCCGACTTGTACTGAGCGACGTCCTTTGGCTCGCCCAGGACCGTTTCAAACCGCGGCTGATCGTCGATCTTGCGACGTTGACCGGCGCGGTCATCGTCGCGCTAGGTCACGAATTCGCCGGACTGTTCTCGAACAACGAAGAATTGGCGCAACACCTGATTGCGGCGAGCAAGTCGGTCAACGAGCCTCTATGGCGCTTGCCGCTGGCCGAGGCGTTCGATCGCGATATCGATTCCGACGCCGCCGACGTCAAGAACATTGCGTCGAACCGCGCCGCCGGCTCGTCGATCGGCGCGCAGTTTCTCGCCCGGTTCGTCAATAGCGACGTTCCCTGGGCGCATCTCGACATCGCCGGCGTAGCGTGGGCGAAGAAGGATGGAGCGATCGCGCCGAAAGGCGCGACCGCGTTCGGCGTCCGCCTGCTGGATCGCTTCGTCGCCGATCACTACGAGGAAAAGGAAGGGAAATAGCGTCGGGGGCGCGCTCTGACCGAGATTCGCTTTTATCAGCTGCGGACGACGACGCTCGAGCGGGCGCTGCCGCAGCTCCTCGAAAAGATTCTCGCCCGCGGCGATCGTGCGATCGTCATGGCCGGTTCGGAGGAGCGCGTCGAGGCGCTCAATGCGTCGCTGTGGACGTACGACGATCGCGGATTCCTGCCGCATGGCAGCGCCCGCGACGGGTTCGAGGAGGATCAGCCGATCTGGCTCGCCACCGCCGATCGGAACCCGAACGGCGCGAAAGTTCTCGTGCTGACCGACGGCGCCGCCGCTTCGAAACTCGACGACTGGACGCTTGTGCTCGAGGTTTTCGATGGCAACGACGACGGCGTGATCGCCGCGGCGCGCGCTCGCTGGAAGGAATATCGCGACGCGGGCCACAAATTGGCGTACTGGCGCCAGAGCGACAGCGGGCGCTGGGAGCAGGGCTGACGAGGCCTTGCGTCGTGCGCAACAAGCGCATTGCCGGCGCTCGCTCCAGCCGCTATAAGCCCGCCGCCCGCCGCGATTCCGAACCTGAAACGAGAGCGCGAAGATGGCCAGCGAACGAACGCTTTCGATCATCAAGCCCGACGCCACGCGCCGCAATCTCACCGGCGCCATCAATGCGCGGCTCGAGGCGGCGGGCTTGCGCGTCGTCGCGCAGCGGCGCGTTCGTCTGACGCGCGGGCAGGCGGAGGCGTTCTACGCCGTCCACCGCGAGCGGCCGTTCTACAACAGCCTGTGCGATTTCATGACCTCCGGTCCGGTCGTCGTGCAGGTGCTGGAGGGCGCCGACGCCGTCGCGCGCAATCGGGAGGTCATGGGGGCGACCGATCCCCAAAAGGCCGCTGCAGGCACGATCCGCAAGGACTTCGCCGAATCGCTCGAGGCAAACTCGGTCCATGGCTCCGACAGCGTCGAAAACGCGGCGACGGAGATCGCTTTCTTCTTCGGCGGCATCGACATCGTCGGCTGAGCCGGTGCCGCGACGCAAAACGTAGGGCCGCCTCGACGGGTGGCCCGCGTGTTTTTGGCGTGCAGCCCGGCCTATGGCGCGATTCACGACGACAGAATCGCCGCGCGTGCCGCTCGCCCTTCGTCCCTCGACACGCTCGGGATGAGGAAGCTCAGGGCGCGTAACAATTTCACATCTGAATGGATCAGACGCTAGGTCAGGAACGTCGCCATAAAGACGAGGGTCACGACGCAGATTACGATGACCCATTTCGAGAGACGGAGAAATCCGTCCCACATTTCGGTCGACTGCCGCATGTCGAAATCGTCGTTGGTCGCCATGCTCGTTATCCTCGCGATACGTCGCTGGTTCTTCTATAGCCAATGCCGGAGCGGCTGAAAAGCGGCTTGCCGCGGGTCATTCCGCGGGATTGAGCAAGATGCTTTGGGGCCATACGGCGTCGGCCACGATGACACGTTCGGCCTCGACTTGGGCGCGGCCGCTCGCGACAAGCGCAAGCGCGGTGCGATAGGCTTGATGCTCGGCGGAAAGGACGCGGGCGGCGAGCCGCGCGGCATCGTCGTCCGGGCGGACGGGCACGACGGCCTGGGCGATGATCGGACCGGCATCCATCTCGGCGCGGACGAAATGCACCGTACAGCCGGAAAACCGCACGCCGGCGGCGAGGGCGCGGGCATGGGTGTCGAGGCCGCGAAACGCGGGAAGCAACGAAGGGTGGATGTTGAGAATCCGGTCGCGCCAGGCGCCGACGAACTCGGCGGTCAGCAGGCGCATGAAGCCAGCGAGACAGACGAGATCGATTTTGGCGGTGCGGAGCTGGGTTTCGATCGCATTTTCGAAGGACGGCCGGTCGGCGAAGTCGCGATGATCGATTACTGTCGCCGCGACGCCTTCGGCGCGCGCATCGTCGAGCCCGGCCGCGTCCGGCACGTTGGAGATCACCAGGACGATCTCGGCCGGATAGCCGGGCGCGCGGGCCGCTTCGATCAGCGCGCGCATGTTGCTGCCGCGTCCGGAAATAAGGATCGCCACGCGCTTGCGGGTCATAAAGCCGGCCAGTTCCCGCCGGTTCCGAGCACGACGCATCCCGCCGCGCCCTGCCGCCGCGGAACGACGCTCCCAATGCGCGACACATGCTCGCCGTGGCCGGCCAACAATTTGCTCGCCGCCTCCGCCTTGTCGGCGGCGACGATGCAGACCATGCCGATGCCGCAGTTGAAGACACGCGCCATTTCCGCTGGCGCAATCCGCCCGACGCGCGCCAGCCATGCAAAGACTGGCGGCAATGTCCAGGCGGTCGCGTCGATCTCGACGGCCACATCTTCGGGGATAACCCTCGGAACGTTCTCGATCAAGCCGCCGCCGGTGATGTGCGCCATCGCCTTAACCAATCCGGAGCGCGCCAAATCGAGGCAGCTCTTGACGTAAATTCGCGTCGGCACAAGCAGCGCCTCGGCGAGCGTCGCCCCCTCGGCGAACGGCGCCGGCGCCGACCATGCCAGGCCCGATTCGGCCACCACATGCCGGATCAACGAATACGCGTTCGAGTGCGTACCCGACGCGGCGAGACCCAGCGCGATATCGCCAGCCACCACCGCAGCGCCGTCGACGACATCGCCGCGCTCCACCGCGCCGACCGCGAAGCCGGCAAGATCGTAATCGTCGCGCGCGTACATGCCGGGCATCTCGGCCGTCTCGCCGCCGATCAACGCGCAGCCGGCCTCCTGGCAGCCCGCGGCGATGCCGGCGATCACCGTCCGTGCGGTCGTCACGTTGAGCCGGCCGGATGCGAAGTAATCCAGAAAGAAGAGCGGCTCCGCCCCCTGGACCACGAGGTCGTTAACGCACATCGCGACCAAGTCGATTCCGACCATGTCGTGGCGTCCGGATTCGATGGCGATCTTGAGTTTGGTGCCGACGCCGTCGGTGGTGGCGACGAGGACCGGATCGCGGTAGCCCGCGGCCCGGAGATCGAACAGCGCACCGAAGCCTCCGAGGTCGGCGCCGGCGCCGGCGCGTCGGGTCGCCCGTGCGAGCGGCTGGATGGCTCGGACGAGGGCATCGCCGGCATCGATGTCGACGCCCGCTTCCCGGTAGCGGTTGCTGGTAATGGCGTCCTCGTGCGAAATTCCAGGGTCGACGGACGGCGGCGACCATAATTGATCCGGCACGGTTTGAGAATGGCGGATGACCTCGTAACAGAACGGCGATCGCGGCGCTCGGCGCGGATCGCCCAATGGGCAGCGCTATTTGTCTTCGTGTTCGCGCCGGTGTGGGACGGCCGAGCGGACGAAGCGGCCTTTGTCGTTTCCGGCGTTTCGGTCGACCAAACGGCGGCCTCGGCTGCCCAAGCGCGCGAGGCGGCGGTCGTCGAGGGCCAGCGCAAGGGATTGCAGCACCTGTTTGATCGTCTGGTGCCGGCCAGTCAGCAGTCGCGATTGCCGCGTCTGTCGAATGCGCAAATCGCCGATCTGGTCCAAAGCTTCGAAGTTGAAGACGAGCGGGTGTCGAGCGTGCGCTATATCGGCACGCTGCGATTTCGCTTTCGGCCCGACGATATCCGGAACCTGCTGCGCGACGCGGGGATCGCGTTTTCCGAGCAAACCTCGCGCCCGCTCGTCGTGCTGCCGATCATGTGGCGCGAAGGCCGCGCGCTGCTGTGGGAGGACGACAATACGTGGCGCGCGGCGTGGGGCCAGACGGCGCGCGCCGAGGGCCTCGTGCCGCTTATCGCACCGCTCGGCGACCTCGCCGATATCGGCAGTGTCACCGCCGACCAGGCGACCAAGGGCGAGGCGGCGGCGGTGGCGCGTATCGCCGAACGATATGGCGCCGGCGGCGCGCTGATCCCCATCGCCCAGCTCGATGCCGGAGGACAGACGATCCTGAATGTCAGCGTGTCGCGGGCGCTCGGCGGCGGCGTCGAACCGCTGTTCACCGAGACGATAATGGCGCGCCCTGGCGAGGGCTCCGACCAGTTCTTTATTCGCGCCGCCGGCGAAATCGGCCGACTTGTCCAGGAGCGATGGTCCTCGGCGCATGTATTGCAGTATGACCGGGCCAGCAGGCTTACTGCGCTTGTGCCGCTCGGCTCGCTCAGCGAATGGGTCCGTATCCGCAAGACCCTCGGCGAAGTCGCGGCAGTGCGCCAGACCGACCTCCTACGCCTGGGTCGCAGCGAGGCGTTGGTCGAGATTCACTTCATCGGCGACGAGAGGCAGCTACAGACGGCCATGGCGCAACGCGACCTGATGTTGCTGAATGCGACCGGCGAGGCGGAATGGGAGCTCCGCCTGGGTCGCGGCGCCGTGGTCGGTCGCGGCCAGCCTGCCGCTCCGGCGCCATCGCCGCAGCCAATCGGGCCTGGCGGGCCTCCACCATCGGCCCCGAGCCCAGAAGCGACACCCCCGGCGCCGGTATCCACGCCATCAGGGACGGCCCCCACGACGACCACCAAGCCGTGATCAGCCTGCCCAATCTGTTGAGCTTCGCCCGGCTCCTTTCGGTTCCCGTCGCCATCTGGCTGATGCTTGACGGCCGCTTGCCGCTGGCATTCTGGCTGTTCGTCGCCGCCGGGATCACCGACGCGGTCGATGGTTACATTGCCAAGCGGTTCAACGCGCGCACCGAACTCGGCGCGTTCCTCGACCCTCTGGCCGACAAGGCCCTGTTGGTCGGGGCGTACCTGACGCTCGGCTGGCTCGGCCATATTCCGGCATGGCTGGTCATTCTGGTGGTTTTTCGCGATCTCTTGATAATCGGCGGAGCCTTCGTCGTCCACGCCCTAACTGGAGCGTTCAAGTCCAAGCCGATCGCCATCAGCAAGGTCAACACGGCGATGCAGATCGCCTTGGTCGCGGTCGTCCTAGCGAAACTCGGCGTCGGCTTCGACGATTATGGCGTCGCCGGAATCCTGGTCTATGTCGCCGGTGCTACGACCGTGCTCTCGGGCGGGGCATATCTTTTCCAGTGGACGCGCCGGCTGATGCGCCTCGAAGGAACTCCGTGAGCGCGACGTGACGGCTCGTCAGTTGCCGCTCGCGCTGCCGCACCGTCCGGCGCTCGGCCGCGAGGACTTTCTTGTCGCCGATTGCAACCAGGCTGCGGTCGCCTGGCTCGACCTTTGGCCCGACTGGCCTGGTCCGGGGTTGGCGATCCACGGTCCTGCCGGGTGCGGCAAGACGCACCTCGCGGAAGTATGGCGCGCCCGCAGCGGCGCTAGCCGGTTCGTTTTCCGCGACCTCGCCGATGCGGCCCTCGGCGAAGTCGCGATCGCAAACGCAGTCGTGGTGGAAGACATCGACGGCTTCGCCGGGGACGCGGCCGGCGAGCGGGCCCTTCTTCACCTGTACAATCGCTGTACCGAACGCGGCGCCAGCCTATTGCTGACCCTCGAAACTCCGCCGATCAAGCTTGGCATCGTACTGGCGGATTTGCGCTCCCGGATCCTCGCATTACCGGCGATCGCGGTCGGTGCGCCGGACGAAGCGTTGGTCGAAGCGGTCCTGGTGAAGCAATTTGCCGATCGCCAACTTCGCGTGCCCCCGGATGTCATCACCTATATCGTCCCGCGCCTGGAGCGATCGTTCGCCGCGGCGTCGCGATTGGTGGATGCGCTTGACCGCGCGGCGCTATCGGAACGGCGCAACATCACCATCGCCTTGGCGCGCGAGGTGATGCGCGTCGAGCGGGATTGAATCACCATCGAACATTTAACTGGAGGCTCGGATGGATCTTGGTATCGCGGGCAAACGGGCCCTGGTGTGCGCGGCGAGCAAAGGGCTCGGCAAGGGCTGCGCCCTGGCGTTGGCGCGCGAAGGCGTTCACGTGACGATCACCGCGCGCGGCAAGGATGCGCTCGAGGCGGCAGCCGCCGACATTCGTCGCGCGAGCGGCGCCGACGTGGTCGCCGTGCCCGGTGACATAACGACCCCCGAAGGAAGAAAGGCGGCGCTCGCCGCATGTCTTGAGCCGGACATCCTGGTCAACAACGCCGGGGGACCGCCGCCGGGCGATTTTCGCGATTGGGACGAGGCGCAATGGCAAACCGCGGTCAACGCCAACATGATCACGCCGATCCTGCTCATCAAGGCGACGATCGACGCGATGATCCGGCGCCGCTTCGGCCGCATCGTCAACATTACGTCGGGCGCGGTGCGGATGCCGATCCCGCAACTTGGACTGTCCAACGGCGCGCGAAGCGGGCTCACTGGCTTCGTTGCCGGGCTGGCGCGTCAGGTGGCGAAACACAATGTGACGATCAACAATCTGCTTCCCGGGCCGTTCGAGACCGATCGGTTGCGATCGGTGATGTCGGGCGTCGCCGAGAAATCCGGCCGGCCGGTATCCGAGGTGATGCGGGCGCGTGCGAGCGAGAACCCGTCCGGGCGATTTGGCTCGGCCGACGAGTTCGGCGCGGCGTGCGCGTTCATTTGCAGCGCCCACGCCGGGTATCTGGTTGGGCAGAATATCCTACTAGACGGCGGGGCTTTTCCGGGAACGATGTAAATTGTCATCGGAGTACCGCGTGCCCAACCCTTATCCACAGAAACGCGCGGTTATCCACAACAGGCAAGCGATTTTTTTCCACGAGCGCGATTGCTCCGCGTGCAAGCGGCTGGCTAGATTTTCGCGGCCTTGACCGCCCTGTTTTCGGACGACGCGCCGGATGCGGGGCTCCGAGAGCGGCCAGGCGGACCGATGACCGACAAGCAGGATCCCACGGAAATCGAGCTCAAGCTCAAGATTCCGCGCGAGTCCTTGCGGCGTCTGCTGCATCACCGCGCGCTGTCGCGCTTTGGCGCTGGTCGACCGGTAAAGACGCGGCTGATATCCACGTATTTCGACACACCCGATCTCCGGCTGATGCGCGAGCGCATCGCCTTGCGGGTGCGCAAGGTCGGCGGGCGCCACATCCAAACCCTCAAATGCGCCCCCAGGGCTGAGGGCGGCGTGAATGCGCGCCGCGAGTGGGAAACCGAGATCCGCCACGACCGGCCCGATCTCGGCGCGCTCGGCGATAGCGCGCTGAAGAAGCGGCTGGCGCCGCACAAGATCGCGCCCCGATTGCGCGCGATGTTTGTCACCGACATCAAACGCGAAACCTGGCCGCTCAAGGTCAAGGGCGCGGAAATCGAACTTGCCGTCGACGTCGGAGAAATCAAATCGGCTGGCGCGCGCGTTCCGGTGTGCGAGGCCGAATTCGAGCTCAAGTCGGGCGGGATCGACGGCATTTACGCGCTGGCGCGCGAATTGCACAAATCGGTGCCGTTCATCATCGAGCCGTTGACCAAGGCCGAGCGCGGCTATGCGCTGGCGGCCGACATCTCGCCTCAACCGCGAAAAGCCGAGCCGCTGTCGTTCGGCAAACGGGTGACGGCGGGCGAGGCGTTCCAGCAAATCGGGCGCAATGGCCTTCTCCATTTGCGGGCCAACGAGGCGTGCGTGCGCGTCGGCGCCGCCGCCGAGGGCATTCACCAGCTTCGCGTGGCGGTCCGGCGCTTGCGTTCGGCCTTGTCCGTTTTCAAGCACATCATCGCCTTGGACGCGCGCCGAAAGGTCGCAAGCGAGCTCAAATGGATCGCCAAGGAATGCGCGCGCGCGCGCGAATGGGATGTCTTCCAAGACGAGCTTCTGACGCCGCTGCGACAACGTTTGCCCGACGAGCCGACATTGGGCAGTTTTGCCGACGCGGTTGCCCGCGCCCGAGCCGAAGCCGATGGCGCCGTCGCGGACATGCTTGCGAGCCCGCGCTACACAAAAGCGATTCTCGACGCCGAGGCATGGTGGGAAGGCAAGGCTTGGCGCATGGACGCCAATGGCGGAATCGACCAACCCGCCGCAAAATTCGCCGCCAAACGTTTGAAGAAGCTGCACAAGCGCATTTGCGAGTACGGCGATCGGCTCGCTGACCTGAAAATCGCCGAACTGCACGAGTTGCGTATCCACGCCAAAAAGCTTCGCTACGCCGCGGAGTTTTTCCGCGGATTATTCGGCGGCGTAAAGATCTCGCGCGATTACCTTGCCGCGCTGGCCGGAATTCAGGATCGCCTGGGCGCTCTCAACGACTCGCTCGTCGTACGCGACCTGCTCGCCGAAGTGAAACGGCGCGCGCCCGAGCTCGACCGCGACGTATTCGCGCGCGCCAGCGCCCTCATCACCGGCTGGAATTCGGCCAAGGTCGAAACCGACCTCAAGGCGCTTCCGAAGGCGTGGAACGTATTCGCCCAGATCCGGCCATTCTGGAAATAGCCGTCAATCATCGAGTTCGCGCGGAACGACATAGGCGATGAGCCGCGTTTTCTCACGACCCAGATCCGACCAGCTCGCGCCGGCGAACCCCAGCCTCACGATCGCCGCGGTCGGAAACTTGGCCGAGATTTTGTCGCGCTCGAGCACGGCGTCCTTCGGCAGGAGCGTCAGCGCCAATTCCTGCAGGCCGGGATTGTGGCCGATCAACATGACGCAACGAAACGCGTCGTCGAGTTTTCGAAGGCGGCCGAGCAGCTTGGTTTTGCTGGCAAGATACAATTGCCTCTCGAATCCGACTTCCGGCGCTCCAATCGCCGCGTGGACGAGCGCCAGCGTTTCGCGCGTACGCACCGCATCGGAGCAAAGAACGAGCGCGGGGCGCACCCGCGAGTGGGCAAGCCACTGCGCGACCCGTTTCGCCGCCCGGCGCCCGCGGGCACTCAAACGACGTTCCAGATCGTCCTTCTCAGGATCGTCCCAGCTCGATTTGGCGTGTCGGAGTAAAAGTAGTTCTTTCAATATATTACCATGTTACTTTCATGTAATTTCGTGTCAAATTATACCGACCTGCGATGGCACCGCGCCAAAACTGTATGCTATAGGCCGATACGGCGGTGGGAGGCGTTCCCGCTCGTCCCAAGAGGCTAGAGTGGCTTAGAACGTCGGGAGCCGACAAGGTGGCGACCAAAATTAAGAGCGGCGAGGGACCGGCCGACTCTCTGGCTGGCGGCGAGCGATACATCAATCGCGAACTGTCATGGCTCGCCTTCAACGAACGCGTGCTCGAGGAGGCCGAGAACCGCAGCCATCCGCTGATCGAGCGGCTGCGATTCCTGTCGATTTCGGCGAGCAATCTGGACGAATTCTACATGGTGCGCGTCGCCGGACTTAAGGGTCAGGTCGCGGCAGGGGTCGCCACGCCGAGCCAGGATGGCCTGACGCCCGCCCAACAGCTTGCGGCGATCAATCGCCGCGCCGGATTGCTTATGCAGGCGCAGCAAGCGTGCTGGAATGCCTTGAGGGCGGAACTGCGAACCGCTGGCGTCGCGGTGATCGCACTCGACGAGTTGTCCGAAAGCGACCGGCAATGGCTCGATGCGCGGTTCATGGAGACCATCTTTCCGGTCCTGACGCCGCTCGCGATCGATCCGGCGCATCCATTCCCGTTCATGCCGAACAAGGGTCTGGCGCTGGCCCTCCAGCTCTTCCGCCGCCACGACGGCCGCGAACTTCAGGCGCTTCTGCCGCTTCCCGGGCAGATCGAGAGGTTCATCCGGCTGCCGGGCGAGGCGATCCGCTTCCTGACGCTCGAAGATGTGGTCGGACTCTATCTCGACCGGCTTTTCCCCGGTTTCGAGGTGCGCGGGCGCGGCTTGTTCCGGATCCTGCGCGACAGCGAGGTGGAGATCGAGGAGGAAGCCGAGGATCTCGTGCGGTTGTTCGAGAGCGCGCTCAAGCGCCGGCGGCGCGGCAGCGTGATCCGCCTCAAGGTTGATGCCCAGATGCCCGACGACCTGCTGTCATTCGTCATCACCGAACTCGAGGTGAGCAACGACGACGTATTCCGCCTCGACGGGCTGATCGGCCTCGGCGACACGAAGCAGCTCATCGTCGACGAACGGCGGGATCTGATATTCGAACCTTACAACCCGCGTTTTCCCGAGCGCATTCGCGATTTTGGCGGCGACTGCTTCGCGGCGATCCGCCAAAAGGACATCGTCGTCCACCATCCCTATGAAAGCTTCGATGTCGTCGTCCAGTTCGTCCGCCAGGCGGCGCGCGATCCGGCGGTGATGGCGATCAAACAGACGCTCTATCGTACCTCCGAAAACTCGCCGGTCGTCCGCGCGCTGATCGAGGCGGCGGAGGCCGGCAAATCGGTCACCGCGCTGGTCGAGCTCAAGGCGCGTTTCGACGAGGAGGCCAACATCAGGTGGGCGCGCGATCTCGAGCGCGCCGGGGCCCAGGTCGTCTACGGCTTCATCGACCTGAAGACCCACGCCAAGATATCCCTGGTGGTGCGGCGCGAGGGCGGCGCGCTGCGCTCGTACGCGCATTTCGGGACCGGCAATTACCACCCGGTGACGGCGCGCATATACACCGACCTGTCGTTCTTCTCGTGCGATCCCGCGCTTTGCCGCGACGCCGGCCGCCTGTTCAACTTCATCACCGGCTATGCGCGGCCCGAAAAGATGGAAAAGGTCTCGTTCGCGCCGCTGACCATGCGCCAGACGTTGCTCGACCTGATCGAGGCCGAGATCGCTCATGCCCGAGCCGGTCGGCCGGCGGCGATCTGGGCCAAGATGAATGCGCTCGTCGACGCGACGGCGATCGATGCGCTCTATCGGGCGAGCCAGGCGGGCGTGTCGATCGATCTCGTGGTGCGAGGCGTATGCTGCCTGCGACCCGGCGTGGCGGGTCTCTCCGAAAACATCCGGGTAAAGTCGATCATCGGCCGGTTTCTCGAGCATAGCCGGATCGTCTGCTTCGGCGCCGGGCACGGCCTGCCAAGCGGGCAAGCCAAAGTGTTCATTTCGTCGGCGGACTGGATGCCGCGCAATTTCGATTGGCGCGTCGAAGCGCTTGTGCCGATCGAAAATCCGACCGTCCATCAGCAGGTATTGGACCAGATCATGGTCGCCAATTTGCGCGACACGCAGCAAAGCTGGGTTCTGGCCGGGGAAGGGACATACGCGCGAATCAAGCGCGACGACGCGGGATTTAGCTGCCATAAGTTCTTCATGACCAATCCGAGTCTGTCCGGCCGCGGCAGCGCGCTGCGCAAAGCCAAGGCGTCGCCGCGGCTCGTGCGCAGCGCGCGCTGAAGGAATGCCGTCGCGCCAGTCGCGAGGCGCGCCGGCGGCGGTCGGCGTCGCGCGGCGGCATGTGGGCGTGATCGACATCGGCTCGAACTCGATTCGGCTGGTCGTATTCGACGCCCTGTCGCGCGCCCTCAATCCGTTGTTCAACGAGAAGATTCTCTGCGGCATCGGCCGTGGACTGCAACGCACGGGAAGGCTGCACGAGGACGGCGCCCTTCAGGCGATCGCCAATCTACGCCGCTTCGCGGCGCTCGCCCGGGCGATGGGCGTCGGCCGTCTCAAGGTCATGGCGACGGCGGCGGTGCGCGACGCCGAAAATGGGAGCGAGTTCGTCGGCGAAGTGCGCCGCAAGGCCGGGCTCGATGTCCAGGTCCTCGGCGGCGACGAGGAGGCCCGCCTTTCGGCGCTTGGCGTCGTATCGGGCATTCCCGGCGCCGACGGGCTGATGGGTGATCTCGGCGGCGGAAGCCTGGAACTGGTGGCGCTCGACAAGGGCGCGCTCGGCCGGCATGTGACGCTGCCGTTCGGGCCGCTTCGGCTTCGCGAGCTCAATGACCGCAGCCGTTCGGCATTGCGCGAGCACATCGACGGCGAGCTCGATCGCTATGCGTGGCTCGACCGCGTGGAGGGGCGCGAATTCTACGCCGTCGGCGGCGCCTGGCGGGCGCTCGCGCGCATCCACATGGAACACGTCAACTATCCCTTGCGCGTTATCCACCACTACACCCTGTCGCGCGGACGCGCCGAAGATTTCGCCGATGTCCTGGCGCGCCTGTCGCGTGATTCGTTGGAGCGTATTTCGCGCATCTCCCGCCGGCGCCTCGAATCGCTCCCTTACGCCGCCTTGGTGCTCGAGCGCGTCTTGCGTCGCGCGCGCCCGGCGCGACTGGTCTTCTCGGCCTTGGGCCTGCGCGAAGGTTGCATGTACGACGCGCTCCCGCCCGCCGTTCGCCGGCGCGACCCGTTACTGGGCGCGTGCCACGAGCTGGCCGAGTTGAACGCTCGGTTTCCGGTGTCCGGGGAGGCGCTGCGCGACTGGGTCGCGTCGGTACTGGGACGCAGCGACCGCGAGGGTGAACGGCTGCGGCTGGCGGCGTGCCTGCTCGCCGATATCGCCTGGAGCGAGCATCCCGACTACCGCGCCGAGATCGGTTTCCTGCGCGTCTTGCGTATGCCGCTCACCGGCATCGACCATCCCGGTCGTGCGTTCGTGGCGCTCGCCGTGTTCACGCGCTATAGCGGCGTCGCCGACAGCGAAGTGACCCGCTCGGCGTGGCAACTTCTCGACGAAGCAAGGCTGAGCGAGGCGTTTCGCCTGGGGTTGGCGCTCAGGCTCGCCTTTACGCTCTCCGGCGGCACGCCGCAGGTTCTCAAGCGAGCGCGCCTGCGGCTCGCCGGTCGATCGGTGCAATTGGTCCTGCCTCGCGCCAACCTGACGCTCGCCGCCGAAGCGGTCGAACGACGGCTCGCCGCGCTGGCCAATGCTCTGGACAGGAAACCCGTCGTCAAGGCGGCGTGAGGCGATCTAACCGCTGGCGGATTTCGGGGCAACGCGGGAAGCGGCGAGGGGCGAGGGGACGAGGACGAGTCGCTTGCCCTGCATGGTGAGCGCGAGCTTGCCATGTTTGAGCGCGAGCGCATCCTCGCCGTAGACTTCGCGGCGCCAGCCGTGCAACGCGGGCACCGAAGCCGCGTCGTCGGCGGCGATCCGCTCGAGGTCGGCCGACGACGCGACGAGCTTGGGCGCCACGTCGTGCTCGTCGCATTTTAGTTTGAGCAACACCTTGAGCAGCTCGACGATCGGGCCAATGCCGCGCGGCAGCTCGGCGGGCATTTCGACGCGCGGCAGGCTTGCCTCGGGCACGGCGAGACCGCGCGCCACCGCCTCGAGAATCTCCTGGCCCAGCCGGCCCTCGGCGAGACCCCTCGAGAGGCCTCGCAAACGGGCGAGCCCATCGACCGAGGTCGGCGCGTGGGCAGCGATGTCCATGACGCTCTCGTCGCGGATCACGCGGTTGCGCGGCGTATCGCGGCGCTGCGCCTCGCGTTCACGCCACGCCGCCACCTCGCGCAGTATGGCAACCAGTCGCGGCCGCGGCGCTCGCGGCTTGAGCCGCCGCCAGGCGTCTTCGGGCGCCATGCGATACGTCTCCGGGTCGAGCAATTCGCGCATTTCTTCGGCGAGCCATCCCGCCCGCCCGCTCTCGGTGAGCCGTCGCGCGAGCGCGACGTAGATCGACCGCAGATGAGTCACGTCGGCGAGCGCGTATGCGATTTGTCGGTCGGTCAACGGCCGCGCCGCCCAATCGGTGAAACGCACCGACTTGTCGATCCGCACGCGGGCGAATTGGCTCGCCAGCGTTTCATAGCTGACCGCGTCGCCGAAGCCGCAGACCATCGCCGCGACCTGGGTGTCGAACAGCGGCGTCGGCACGCGACCGCCGAGATGGTGGAAGATCTCCAGGTCCTGGCGCGCGGCGTGAAAGACTTTGAGGAGGCGCGGATTGGCCAGCAAATCGAACAGCGGCGCGAGATCAATATCCGGCGCCACGGCGTCGATCGCGGCCGCTTCGTCAGGGCCGCCGACCTGCACCAAGCACAATTGCGCCCAGTACGTGCGCTCGCGCATGAATTCGGTGTCGACGGTGATGAAATCGGCGACCGAAAGGCGCGCGCAGAACGCAGCAAGCGCGGCCGAATCCGTGATCAACGGCATGGCGCGGGGTTCTACACCGAATCCGCGCTGACGCAAAGCGTCGGCACGCCCACGCTTGACAAGCGGTCGGCTTCCATGCGCTTTTCCGCCCGCGCCGCACAGCCCCCGCATCTTTCGTTGATCGCCATCCACCTCGTCGCTCATGCACGCATATCGCACCCATACCTGCGGTCAATTGCGCAAGGCCAATGTCGGCGAGACGGCGCGTCTGTCGGGCTGGGTTCATCGCAAGCGCGATCACGGCAATCTGCTGTTCGTCGACCTGCGCGACCATCATGGCGTGACGCAGTGCGTGATCGACACGTCGAGCCCGATCTTCGCCGCGGTCGAGGCGACGCGGCTGGAAAGCGTGATCACCGCGACGGGACGGATCGTCGCCCGTTCGCCCGAGACGGTGAATCCGAAACTCGCCACCGGCGAAATCGAACTCCAGATCGCCGAATTCACGCTGCAATCGGCGGCCGAAATGCTGCCCTTCCAGGTCAACGCGCCGGGCGATTATCCGGAGGATTTGCGGCTGCGCTATCGTTTCCTCGATCTGCGCGCCGAGAAGATGCACGCCAACATCATGCTGCGCGCGCGCGTGATCGCATCGATACGGCGGCGGATGATCGAGCGGGGTTTCACCGAGTTTCAGACGCCGATCCTGACGTCTTCGAGCCCCGAAGGCGCGCGCGACTATCTGGTGCCGAGCCGCATGCATCCCGGCAAGTTCTACGCCCTGCCGCAGGCCCCGCAGCAGTTCAAGCAGTTGCTGATGGTCGCCGGGTTCGACCGCTATTTTCAGATCGCGCCATGCTTTCGCGACGAGGATGGGCGGGCCGATCGCTCGCCGGGCGAGTTCTATCAGCTCGACTTCGAGATGTCGTTCGTCACCCAGGACGACGTCTTCGCGGCGATCGAGCCCGTATTGGCCGGCGTGTTCGAGGAGTTTGGCCGTGGCCGCGCGGTGACCAGGCCGCCGTTCCCGCGCATTCCTTACGACGAGGCGATGCTCAAATACGGCTCCGACAAGCCCGATCTGCGCAATCCGCTCGTCATCGCCGAAGCGAGCGAAGTTTTCGCCGGCTCGGGCTTCGGCGTGTTCGCCAACCTTGTCGCCAAAGGCGGCGTGGTGCGCGCCATTCCTGCTCCCGGCGCGGCCGCGCGGCCGCGCAGCTTCTTCGACAAGCTCAACGACTGGGCGCGCGGCGAGGGGGCGCCTGGCCTCGGCTATGTGATCTTCGATGACGGTGGCGCAAAGGGTCCGATTGCCAAGTTTCTCGACCCGACGCGGCTCGACCGGCTGCGGACTCTGGCCGCGGTGGGTGACGGCGATGCGGTGTTCTTTGTCGCCGACCAGAAGGCCGCGGCCGCCAAGCTGGCCGGCGTGGCGCGGCGCAAAATCGCCGAGGAAATGGATCTCGTCGCCAAGGACGAATACAGGTTCTGCTGGATCGTCGATTTCCCGATGTACGAGCTCAACTCGGACACCGGCAAGATCGAATTCAGCCACAACCCGTTCTCGATGCCGCAGGGCGGGCTCGACGCGCTCGAGACGCGCGACCCGCTGACCATCAAGGCGTATCAATATGACATTGTCTGCAACGGCGTTGAGCTTTCCTCGGGCGCTATCCGCAACCATCTGCCGGAAATCATGTACAAGGCGTTCGCCATCGCCGGCTACGCCAAGGCCGAAGTCGAGGCCCGTTTCGGCGGCATGCTCAACGCCTTCAAATTCGGCGCGCCGCCGCATGGCGGCTCGGCGCCCGGGATCGACCGCATCGTCATGCTGCTCGCCGACGAGCCGAACATCCGCGAGGTCGTCGCCTTCCCGATGAACCAGCAGGCGCAGGACTTGCTGATGCAGGCGCCCTCGCCGGTCGACACGGCGCGGCTCAAGGAACTCCACATCAAGCTCGATTTGCCGCCGGCGAAGAAAAGCGGCTAGGGCGCAGGAGGTCTCCGCGCCGCCGCGCGGTGAACGCCATGCGGCGCCTGCACTGTGGCGGCTAAACGGCGCGATGGCATTGGAAATCGGCTATCGTTGCGACGCAGCAAATGACATACTGACCGTGTTTGCGCCGGATCGAATCCGGCGAATTTTTGGCAATTTGGAGCCGCCGATCGATGTCCGTTCGCGCTGTCATCCCTGGTCGTCGCGTCGCCGTTGGGGCGGCGATTTTTATCGCGCTTGCCGCCGTTCCGGCCGACGCGCAGATCGCCTCGCATCGCGCGGCCTACACGCTCTCGCTCGACAAGAGCAAATCGGCGAGCGGAATATCGGAAATTCGCGGCGCGATGCTGATCGAATGGCAAGAGGTCTGCGAGGGCTGGACGCTCGCGCAGCGGATGCGTTTCGCCGCCTATGACGGCGACGGCAACGCGCTCGATAGCGATATCAGCTTCACGAGCTGGGAGGCGCGGGACGGCGCGAACTACCGCTTCGCGACGCGCACCGCGCGCAACGGCGAGGAGATCGAACAGATTCGCGGCCGCGCCCGGTTGCAAGGCAGGGGCGAGGCCGGCGAAGCGATCTTCAGCGAGCCCGAGCGGCAGAAGATGGATCTTCCCGCGGGCACGATCTTTCCCACCGAGCATTCCATCGCGTTGATCGATGCGGCCAGGAAGGGAGAGCGCGTGTTCGCGCGCAAGGTCTTCGATGGCGCCACTCTCGATGGCACGCTCGAGATCAACGCCGTCATCGCCGGCCAACAACCGGCCGAGACGATCAAGAAGGACGGCGTCGACGCCGAGCTGCTCAAGCATCCGTGGTGGCGCGTGCGGATGGCTTTTTTCAAGCTTACGGATCCGGCGCCGAGCCCGGAATACGAAACCAGCATGAAGATGCTTGGCAATGGTGTCGGCACCGAGTTTATTTTCGAGTACGAGGACTTCTCGATCCGCGCCGTCCTCGATCGTCTGGAACCGCTGCCGCCGCCGCGTTGTTGACGTCAATGCGGAGTTTCGGCGGGCCACAGCCATGCCGCGCCGCGCACGCCGCTTGAATCGCCGAATTTGGGCGGAACAAGGCGCGTGTCGACGCGGTCCGAGAAGACCCAATTTCCCCATGCCTGCGGAATGTCGGTGTAAAGGCGGCGTATGCGCGACAGCCCGCCGCCAAGCACGATCACCGCGGGATCGAGCAGATTGATCACGGTGGCGAGCGCGCGCGCCAATCGGTCGACATAACGGTCGAGACTGGCGACGGCGGCCGGATCGCCGGCCTCGGCGCGTGCGACGATCTCCGCCGGAGCGAGCTGCTGGTGCGAGGCGGCGGCGTGGTCGCGCGTGAGCCCGGGGCCCGACAGGAACATCTCGATGCAACCGGAGCGGCCGCAATAGCACATCGGGCCGGGGCGTTCGTCGGCGTACTGCCACACGCGCGGCCACGGCAGCGGATTATGTCCCCATTCGCCGGCAATCGCGTTGGGGCCGTGGATCAGCTTGCCTTCAAAGACGAGGCCGCCGCCCACCCCGGTGCCGAGGATCACGCCAAAGACGCTCAGCGCGCCCGCCGCCGCGCCATCGCTCGCTTCGGAGAGCGCGAAGCAGTCGGCATCGTTGGCAAGCCGCACCTTGCGTCCCAGCGCCTTCTCGAGGTCCTTGTCGAGGGCATGACCGAGGAGGCACAGCGAATTCGAGTTCTTTATCAGGCCGGTCGCCGGCGAGATGGTCCCCGGAATACCGACGCCCACGCTCGCCCGCCCGCCGATATCGTGTTCGAGCGCTTCGACCAGTCCGGCGATGGCCGATACCGTCCCCTCGTAGTCGCCCGCCGGCGTCGGAACGCGCCGCCGCGTGACCTCACGCCCGTCGCCCGCGAGCGCCAGCGCCTCGATCTTTGTGCCGCCGAGATCGACTCCGATCCGCATCCCTCGCTCCTTGCGGGCCCGCCTCCGACTCGACCGTTCATAGCGAGGTGCCGCCGGTCGTGGCCATAGGATTCTCGTCCATAAACTGCGCGCATACCGATGAAATCCGGTCTATGAATATCCCGGGCGGTTACCAAAAATTAAGCCAAGTGCGGTTAATACTACGGGCGAGCCGCAGCAACCTGACCGTAGACTTTCAGAAAAGGTCCGATAAACTGTGGTAAAGTCTGAAAAAAATTCAGTCATGCTTCGGGTGGTCAGCAACGACTCGTCGGCGTCGACCGCCAAGGCGATGACCAAGACGGTTCTGATCGTCGAAGACAATGACCTCAACATGAAGCTGTTTCACGACCTGCTCGAGGCGCACGGTTATGGAACGCTTCAGACCAAGGACGGGATGGAGGCGATGCGGTTGGCCCGCGAGCACCGCCCCGACTTGATCTTGATGGACATCCAGCTTCCGGAAATCTCGGGCCTCGAAGTGACCAAGTGGCTGAAGGAAGATCCCGACTTGCGCAGCATCCCGATCATCGCCGTGACGGCGTTCGCGATGAAGGGCGACGAGGAGAAAATCCGCCAGGGCGGTTGCGAGGCGTACATTGCCAAGCCGATTTCGGTGACCAAGTTCTTGGAGACGATCGAGCGCTTCCTGAATTAGCCCGCCCGTGCGAACCAGAACCCCAACCGATCGGGGACTAGCCGAATGCCCGCCCGCGTACTCGTAGTCGACGATCTACTGCCGAACGTGAAACTGCTCGAGGCGCGGCTGACCTCGGAGTATTTCAACGTCGTCACCGCCTTCAGCGGCCCCGAGGCGCTTGCCGCCATCGAGCAGAGCCCGCCCGACATCGTGCTGCTCGACGTGATGATGCCGGGAATGGACGGTTTCGAAGTCTGCCGCCGGCTCAAGGGCGACGCCAAGACGCGGCACATCCCGATTGTGATGGTCACCGCGCTGTCGGACGCGCAGGATCGCGTGCGCGGCCTCGAGGCCGGGGCCGACGACTTTCTGACCAAACCGGTCAACGACGTCGCGCTCTATGCGCGCATCCGCTCGTTGGTCCGACTCAAGATGCTGTCCGACGAATGGCGGCTGCGCCAGAACACGAGCGAACATTTCGGCATGGACCCCGAGCAGGCGGGCGACGCGAGCGAAGATCACCGCGGCGCCAGGATCCTTGCGATCGAGGACAGTTCATTGTTCGCCGAGCGGCTCGAACAGGCGCTCAAGGTCGACGACCACAAGATCGAGATCGCGGCCGATCCCGAACGGGCGATGGAGCGCGCGACGGCGAGCGAGCACGATTTGATCGTCGCCAGCCTTGTGCTGCGGTCAGGCGACGGCTTGCGCATCTGCGCCCAGCTCCGCTCGCATGTCGCGACGCGCAACGTACCGATTCTCGTGATCGTCGACGAAGGCGACCACGAGCGGCTGGCCAAGGCCCTCGATCTCGGCGTCAACGACTATCTGGTGCGGCCGATCGACCGCAACGAGCTTGTCGCGCGCTGCCGCACCCAGATTCGCCGCAAGCGCTTCCAGGAGCGCCTGCGCGAGAACTACGAGCGCAACATCTCGCTGGCGCTGACCGACAGCCTCACGGGGCTTCATAACCGCCGCTATCTCAGCATGCACCTTGCGGCGCTGGCGGAGCGCGCGGCGAAGAGCGGCAAGCCGCTCGCCGCGTTGATGGTCGACATCGATCGCTTCAAGCTGGTCAACGATACCT
The DNA here is from genome assembly GCA_035250945.1 of Alphaproteobacteria bacterium. Classification (GTDB taxonomy): domain Bacteria; phylum Pseudomonadota; class Alphaproteobacteria; order CACIAM-22H2; family CACIAM-22H2; genus DATFES01. Next base: position 22,193 of record DATFES010000501.1, read on the forward strand.
ATGGACACGCGGTTGGCGACGAACTGCTTCGCGCGGTCGCCAACCGGCTGTCGCAGCATTTGCGCGGCTTCGACACCGTGGCGCGTTGGGGCGGCGAGGAATTCGTGATCGTGATGCCGGAAACCGACGGCGCGGTCGCCGCGAGCGTGGCCGACCGCCTGCGACGCAAAGTCGCCGGCGCGCGCGTTGCGGTCTCGGCGCCGGTAGCCGAGCTTGCCGTGACGGTGAGCATCGGCGTCGCCGCGACAGGGCCGGGGGTCGGGTCGCCGGAGGACCTCCTGCGCGCCGCCGACGCGGCGTTGTACGAGGCCAAGCGCACCGGCCGTAACCGCGTGGTTTGCGGGCTCAACGCGACGCTGCCCAAGAGCGCCGCCGCCGGCGCCGCCTGATCCGTCGCCGCAAGCGAAAATGAAAAGGGCCGGCGCCGCTTTGGCGTCCGGCCCTTTGCTTTATCCGGCGCCGCGCTCCGGGCGCGCCCGTCGGCTACTTGATTTTGCCTTCCTTGAAAACGACGTGCTTGCGGGCCACCGGATCGTACTTCCTGAGCTCGAGCTTCTCCGTGTTCTTCCGCGGATTCTTTTTCGCGACGTAGAAATACCCAGTGTCGGCGGTGCTGTTCATCTTGATCAAGAGGGGCTTCGACTTGGCCATGGCGCGCCTTTCGCGGCGTAAACGGTAAGGCGCCCGCTCATGCGGGCGCCGGCTGGCGCAACAATAGCCGGCAAGCGCCGGCTGTCAAGACTGGCCGCGCGCGCCGCTTTCGCCGCACCGCTCCATTGTTGCCAAATGCGTCTCGCGTCGGCAGGCTCGCCAAACCAAGGGCGATGACGTCTTGCCGCAGGCGCGAGGAAACAATTATGGCGAAGCCAATGATCGAATGCGTGGTTGATGCGCGCGCCGAGATTGGCGAGGGACCGGTATGGGACGAACGGCGGGGCGTCCTGTTCTGGGTCGATATCAGCGGCCGGATGCTGCACTGCTTCGATCCGTCGAGCGGCGACGACCGCATCGTTTC
>DATFES010000064.1:0-4958 GCA_035250945.1 Alphaproteobacteria bacterium
GGACTGATAAATATGCCCTCATGGTGGCGCGGCGCATGCGCCGCGCCCTCATCCTGAGCCGCACGCCCATCCTCGATGTTTCGACAGGCTCAACATGAGGATGGGCGTGCGAGTCGAAGGACGAACCATGAGGGCGCGCGACATGATTTCACTAAAGCGGATCATCCTCTAAGCGAGCGGGAATTGCCGGCGGACGTACGCCAACACGGCGGCGATCGATTCCTCGGCCGTCGCGTCGGTGGTGTCGACGATGAGCTCGGGCGCCTCGGGTTCCTCGTAGGGCGCCGAGACGCCGGTGAAATCGGCGATCAGGCCGGCGCGCGCCTTGCGATACTGCCCCTTGGGATCGCGGCGTTCGCACGTCGCCAGATCGCAGCGCACATAAATCTCGTGGAAGCCGCCGGAATGCGGCAGCCGGGCGACCGCGGCGCGCGCGCGTTCGCGATCGACGCGATAAGGCGAGATGAACGAGGCGACGACGAGCGTCCCGGCATCGGCGAACAACGCCGCCGCTTCGCCCGCCCGGCGCACGTTTTCGGCGCGCTCGGCCGGCGAGAAGCCGAGGTTGGCGTTGAGGCCATGGCGAAGATTGTCGCCATCGAGCGCATAGATCTCGTAACCCTCGGCGAACAGGCGCTGCTCGAGCGCCATGGCGATGGTCGACTTTCCCGCGCCCGACAGGCCGGTGAGCCAGATCACGCCGCCGTTGTGGCCGTGACGCGCCGAACGGGCGGTTGCGTCGACGTGATGCTCGACCGAAACGACATGGGTCGCGCGCGGCACCGCGCGGAGCTGGGCCGCCTCGAAGCCGGCGCCGGCGACGATGCCCCCGCCAGCGATGTTGCCGCCGTCGACCAGGACGAACCTGCCGGTGAGCGGGTTTTCGTCGTATGGATCGACCGGGAGCGCGCGGCGCGTGCGCAGCGTCAACTCGGCGACACCGTTGCGCTCGACGGCGTCGCCCTCGCAAGGCGATAGCGTGATTGCGTCAACGATGCGGTCCACGGACTTAATTTCGACCGCGGTGGCGAGCGTGCCGATGCGCAGGCCGAGACGCGTCCGCGATGCGAGCGGCCGCTCGCCGAGCCAGAAGATGCGCGCGCGGAAGGTGGAGACGACGCCCGCCGGCGTATCGCGGTGGCACATGAGTTCGCCACGCTCGACGAAGAGCTCGTCGGCAAGCGTGACGCCGATCGATCGCCCCGCTTCGGCCTCGTCGGGCGCCGTCACGCTCTGGCGCGGATCGAACTCCTCGATCGTGCGGACCCGCGCGGTCTTGTTCGACGGCAGGAACAGGACCTCGTCGCCGACCTTGAGTCGCCCGCTCGACAAGCGTCCGACGATTATGCGCCGGCGGTCGAATTTATAGACGTCCTGCACCCACATGCGCAGCGGCCGGTCGATTTCGGCCGGCGCTGCCGGCAGTTTGTCGAGCACCGAGAGGAGCGTCGGCCCGCGATACCACGGCATGCGCGCCGAAGGTTTGGTGAGATTGTCGCCCGCCGTCGCCACCAGGGGGACGACCGCCGCCGGCGTCATCCCGACGACAGCGAGGGCGGCGCGAATGTCGCGTTCCAGCGCGACGAAGCGCTCGGCGTTGTAGTCGACGAGATCCATCTTGTTGACGGCGACCGCAAGCTGACGCAGCCCAAGAAGCTGCAACAGCAGTACGTGGCGTCGTGTCTGCTCGCACACTCCTTCGGCTGCATCCACCAGCAATAGGGCCGCGTCACTCGCCGCGGCGCCCGTGACCATGTTGCGGATGAATTCGCGGTGTCCCGGCGCATCGATCAGAGTGAAGCGCCGTGACGGCGTCCTGAAGCGGATGTGGCTGACCTCGACCGTCACGCCCTGGTCACGCTCGACCTGCAGGGCATCGGTGACGAAAGCCCACTCGAACGGCATGTTGCGCTTGCGGCAGGTCGCCTCGATTTCGGCGACCTTGCCCTCGCCGAGCGTCCCCGTTTCAAACAGCAGGCGTCCGACCAGCGTCGACTTGCCGTGATCGACATGGCCGACCAGCACGATTTTGAGCGCGGCTTGCGCCGCGTCGGCGGTAGCGCCGGGCCACGGTGATGGTGCGTGGGCGGAGGAGACGTCGTCGGCCATTCCCCGCCTCACATGTAGCCCGCAGCGCGCAGGCGCTCGAAGGCGTCTTCGAATTCGTGGTCCATGGTCCGCCCGGCGCGCTCCGGCGTGCGCGAGGCCTCGAGCTCGGCGATGATTTCGTCGATCGTCGCCGCGGCGCTCACCACGGGCACGGTGATATCGCGCTCGCCCAACGAGCGATAGCGCATGCCATTCCTTGCGAAGTAGAGGTCGGGCACAGGGACGCCTTCGCGCGCGACATATCGCCAGACGTCGATCTCGCTCCATCCGAGCAGGGGATGAACCCGCAGATGACCGCCGGGCGGCGGATCGATCGCGAAATGGCCCCAGAACTCTGGCGGCTGCTCGCGGAAATTCCAAGCGTTGTCGCCCCCGCGCGGGCTGAACACGCGCTCCTTTGCCCGCGTGCTCTGTTCGTCGCGGCGAATGGCGGCGATGACAGCGTCGAAGCCGCGCTGCGCGATGATATCCCGCAATCCCGCCGTCTTGCGACTGGCCGAGCGGGCGTTGGGCGGCAGCGAAGGATCCATCGCCTCGATCGGCGGGCACAAGGCGACGACTAGGTCTAAACGCCATGCCTCGGCGAGGCGGTCACGAAAAGCATAAATCTCGGCGAATTCCAGCCCCGTGTCGACATGCACCACCGGAAATGGCACCCGGCCGAAAAAAGCTTTTCGCGCCAACCACAGAAGCGTGTTCGAATCTTTCCCCATCGACCATAGCAGGGCCGGGTGTTCCGCCGTGGCGTACGACTCGCGCAAGATCGCGATGCTTTCATTGGCGAGCGGGTCAAGGGCGTCCGTTGCGCCCGCTCGGCCGAGAGCATTCGGCGTCACGGCGTCACGCAAACAGCTCCGCTCGATGGAGCGGTAGCGCCTGGGCGTCCTTGACCGACAGGATCGGCGGTTCGCTCGTTTGCCATTTTATGTCGAGGCCCGAATCGTTCCAGGCGATGCAGCGCTCATGTTCCGATGCGTAATAGTCCGTCGCTTTGTACAAGACCTCGGCGCTCTCGCTGACCACGACAAATCCATGCGCGAAGCCTTCCGGTATCCATAACTGTCGCTTGTTCTCCGCCGAAAGCGTTTCGCCGACCCACTTCCCGAACGTCGGCGACGATTTACGGATGTCGACCGCGACATCGAATACGGTTCCACGCACGACGCGCACGAGCTTGCCTTGCGGTCGTCGGACTTGGTAGTGCAAGCCGCGCAGGACGTTCCTCGCCGAGCGCGAATGATTGTCCTGCACGAAAGTGACCTGCGCGCCGACGATGGTATCGAATATCGCCTGGTTGAAACTCTCGAAGAAAAACCCGCGCTCGTCCTCGAACAGTTTGGGCTCGAGCAGTATCACCTCGGGGATGGCGGCGCGCGTCGCTTTCATCGGAACACTTTTTTCTCCTTGAGGATGCCCAGCAGATATTGCCCATAACCATTTTTTATCAATGGCTTGGCGAGATTCTCGAGTTGCGATGCGTCGATCCACCGATTGTGATAGGCGACCTCTTCGGGGCAGGCGACTTTGAGACCCTGCCGGCTTTCCAAGACGGAAATGAACTGCCCGGCGGCGAGCAGCGATTCGTGCGTGCCGGCGTCCATCCAAGCATAGCCTCGGCCCATCACTTCGACGTTCAGTTGGCCGCGCTCCAGGTACAACCGGTTCAGATCGGTGATCTCCAACTCGCCGCGCGCCGAGGGCGTGAGGCTCTTGGCGAGCCGAACCGCTTGCCGGTCATAGAAATACAAGCCGGTGACCGCATAGTTGGACCTCGGCTGCTTCGGCTTTTCTTCCAATGAAAGCACTTTCCCACGCGAGTCGAATTCGGCCACTCCGTAACGGCCCGGTTCGTTCACGTGGTAGACGAAAACGGTTGCGCCCTTCGCGGCTCCCACGGCCCGCGCCAGGAGGCGCGGCAAATCATGGCCGTAGAAAATGTTGTCGCCCAATATCAGCGCCGACGGGCCGTCGCCTAAGAACGATTCGCCAATGATCACAGCCTGCGCGATGCCTGCGGGCGAAGGTTGCGCGGCGAATCGAAATTTCATGCCCCATTGTTCACCCGTACCGAGAAGCTGCTCGAAACGCGGAATGTCTTGCGGTGTCGAGATGACGAGGATTTCCCGGATTCCGGCCAGCATAAGCGTACTGAGCGGGTAGTAGATCATCGGCTTGTCGAACACCGGAAGCAGTTGCTTGCTGACGGCCAGGGTCGCCGGGTGCAAGCGCGTGCCGGTGCCGCCGGCCAGAATGATGCCCTTACGTTTCATACGATGGCTTCATTCTGCGAGAGTTGATCGATGACGCGATCAACGTGGATTCTCCACTCCGGTAGATGCAGACCCAGGGCATTGGATAGGGCGCTGGTGTCCATGCGTGAATTTGCGGGACGTTTGGCAGGAAGGCGCAACGCCACGCTGGACGTCGGATGAATCTCCGGCGGCCTGAGGGCAAGCTTGACGCCGCGCGCCAGCGATTCCTCGATCACATGGCACGCGAGGCCATACCAGCTGGTTTCGCCCGCGGCGGCCAGATGAAAGACGCCGCCAGTAATGTGGCGGTTCTGATAGGCGAAGGTCGCCAGCATGGTGACGTCGGCGATCAGTTCGGCCGAAGTCGGCGCGCCATGTTGGTCGGCGACGACATCGATACTGCGTCGCTCTCTTGCATTTCGCAGTATCGTTTTAATAAAATTGCTACCTTGGGCTGAAAATACCCAGCTCGTGCGAAAGATCAGGGCGTTACAACCGCACTGCTGTATCGCAACTTCTCCGGCCCGCTTGGAACGGCCGTAGGCGTTCTGCGGGTTGACGGCATCGCCTTCAACATAGGCGCCGATCTTCTCGCCG
>DATFES010000520.1:0-7309 GCA_035250945.1 Alphaproteobacteria bacterium
CGGACTCCGTCGACCGCCGGCGAACAGGCCCGCGGCGCATCGGCGCCGCGCGTGCCGCCGCGCGGTGCGGGCCGTGCGCAGACTCAGGCGCAACAACCGTCTCGACCTGGTTCCGGCGGCGTACTCGAGTCCGTGCTCTATGGTTCGGGGCGCCGCCAGGGGCTCGCCGAGGCGATGGCGAAAAGCGTCGTGCGTACGGTGGGAAGCTCGATCGGACGCGAGATCGTTCGCGGCGTGCTGGGCTCGATCCTCAAGCGTTGAGAGGGGTTCAGGCGTCGACCTGCCGGCCAAAATCCGGCATGCGGCCGGCGCGTATCGTGGCGATCCAGCGATCGAGGACCTGTTCGCGCCGCCCCTCGTCCCACAACGGTTTGCAGAGCTCGAGATACTCGACCACCGCCGCGCGCTCGCCGGCGAGCAGCAGATCGCGCGCCAGGCGCATCGACGGCCCGTGAGAGTTGAGATGGTTTTTTCCCGGCGCCCGCCCGGCGTCGAGAAGATGGCGCACCGCCGCATCGCGATCGCCACTCGAAAGCGCGATACGCCCGAGCGTGATATGGGCTTGGTGCACCGCATCGCCGTAGAGCGCGTCGTGCGGATGCGCTTCGGCAAGGCGCAACATTTCCCGCGCGATCCAGTCGGCGAGGTTGGGCGACGCAGCTTCCAGCGCAAGCGCCGCAAGCCGCTCGCCGGCGAGAAGGCGAAAGCGCTCGCGCGGATCTTGAATCGTCGCGAATTGCCGCTCATACGCGCCAACCGCACGCTTGGCGGCGGCGCGGCGCGTTGCGTCGGTCGTTTCGCCATCGCGCTGGAACAGATAAAACCGCGCAAGCGCCGACCACGCTTGGCTGCGAATCAAGATGTGCTCCGAAACGCGCTGCGCCTCGGGCCCGAACCCGTCGAGGCCGGCACGCCGGACAGCGGCGCCGTATTGAACGATGAACGGGCCGGCGGCGGCGAGCATCGCGGCGTCGTTCGACGATTCGAGGACCGTGCGCGCTTTGCGCGAGAAATCGATCGTAGCATCGCCAAAGTCGATTCCGCTTGGCGCACCGCGCGGTGTAAACCCGGCGATCCGCAACAAGCCCAATGCGTACAAGCGGGCCAAATCGCGCGTCCAGGCCCGGTTGGCGGGTTCGCGCTCGCGCGCTTTATGCAACACCACTTCGGCCAGGAAGCGGTCGCTGAACTGGAGAAAATTGACGGCATTGCGCACGACCGCCGAGGGAGCGTTGGAATTCTCGACCAGATCGAGCCAACGCGCCCGCGCTTCCTCGTGCCCCTTGCCGTCGGCAAGAACATGACCGAGGGCATCGATCGTCGCTTCCGCGCTTCCGGCGAGCGGCGAACCCGGGTGGTGCTCGATCAGCCACAGAATATGCTGCCGACGATGAACGACGACTTGTGCCGCCAAGCGATCGCCGAGCGCCGGCCCGGCGTAATAACCGAGCAGCTTGGCGCGGGCGGCGAGGTCATCGGGGTTCGCCCGCAACAGGGCCTCAAGCCCGTCGGCCTCGAGCCGCGTCAGATCGTACCCTTCGCGGACGAGTTCGAGTTGGTATGCACCGTCGCTGGCGCCGCGCTGCGCCAATGCGGCCAAAGGTAACGACCCGGCTACGACAAGGGAGGCCGCCCACGCAAACCGGAGCAACCGCCAGGTCGGGGACCTATGCGACACGTTGCACCCCCGATACCAGGGCGGCGCGAATATCGCGGGCGGAGGCCAGCGTGCAGCCGGCCGCACGGATTGCCTCGCGCGCCGCGGCGACGAGCTGGACGTTGGCGCGTGGTTCGGTGAAAGGCGCGTCCTCGAGGCCGACGCGGACATGTCCGCCGGCCGCGATCGCCATTGGCACGAGCGACATGATGTCGACGCCCAGCCCGGCGATCATCCACGGAGCGCCAGGGGCCACCTCGGCAAGGAGCGCGCGGTAGGCCTCAAGAGCCCATCGGCGCGGCGGGAATCCAAAAGTGAAGGCGTCGCTGAACATGAAGCGATAAACAGGTTGCGGCACATTCGGTATCGCACGCGCCAACGCCGCGCCGAGCCGCAGGAAGCCGGGCTCGTAAATCGCGTAGCCGGGATGGAAGCGATGCCGCGCCGCCAGCGACAGACCGTGGCGGATGTGGTCCTCGGGATTGAGATAGACGAAACCCTCGCGCCCTTGGGCGAGCTCGGCGAAAGCGGCGATGTGGGTGGTGCCGGGATCGACCACCGCCCATTCAAGGCATCCAGAGCCGCCAAGCTCGGCGACGGCGGCGAACCGCTTCTCCGCGTCGAGGGGCGAAGGTGTGTCGCGATCGCCCATGAACGGGATGGTCGGATAGACGATGACGTCGGCGCGGGCCCGAATTCCGGAAATAATGGCGCGATAGGTCGCCACGTCGTCGTTTTGGCGACCGGTGCTGGCGTCGTAGGCGTGGACATGAATGACCGCCGCGCCGGCCTCGGCGCAGGCGACGCCGTCGGCGATGACCTCGTTGATCGTGATCGGTATGCCCGGTCGTCGGCCGCGCCCCCAAGGGCCGTTCAAGGCCGCCTCGAGCCAGACCTTGCGCGCCATTCGGTTGCTCCCGCGTCCCCAGCGAATCGGCACGTTCATGCCTTGAGCATGCGGCATTGTGGGCCACCCTGCCGGCGCGTCAACGCGCGCCCGGCCAAAGGTAGCGAAAGATTGGTGAAAATACGGTAAGGATCGGCCTAGAAACGCCCGTGGCCGGTTATTCGGCGCGTTGCAGGTAGCGGCCGCCGATCGGGCGATCTCCTGTAACTCGATAGGCGGCCATGCCGGCAAGCATCGCCATGACAAAAATGACGATTTCGATGCGGCCGAAGGCGAGCGACGCAATTGCCGGGCCGGGACAATATCCCGCCGTACCCCATCCGAGCCCGAACAACACCGCGCCGATGACCAGTGGGCGGTCGATGTCGGTTCGCGTCGGGAACTGAAAGCGTTCGGCCGCAAGCGGCCGTCCATACCAAGTGGCAAGCCGGTACCCGAGTGCGGTAACCGCCAACGCGCCCGCCATGACCAGCGCCAGGCTGGGATCCCATGCGCCGGCAACGTCGAGAAAGCCGAGCACCTTCGCCGGGTCGACCATTTGCGATACGACGAGGCCGATCCCGAACAGTAGACCGGCAAGAAACGGCACGGCGAGCGCGATCATCATCGGACGCCCAGTATGTGACGAACGACGAAGACGACGCTCGCCGCGCTCGCCATGAATAGAACGGTCGCCGTCAGCGATCGGCCGGACATCCGGGCGAGGCCGCAGACACCGTGTCCGCTGGTGCAACCAGCGCCGATGCGCGTACCATATCCGACCAAAGCGCCAGCCAGCGCCATTACCGCAAGATTCTGTTGAACCGGCGCCGGCGCCGTGAAACCCGCCGCAACGTTCATCAACGCCGCGCCCGCGACGAGACCAGCCAGAAATGCGACGCGCCATGCGACATCGCCGGCCGTGGGCGCGAGCAAGCTTCCGAGGATCCCGCTGACGCCCGCGATGCGGCCGTGAACGGCCATCAGGATCGTCGCGGCAATCCCGATAAGCGCGCCGCCCGCAAGCGCCGAATAGGGGGTGAAGTTTTCCATCATTTCTAGGGTCCCGAGTGACCCGAGGAGGGATTGGAGCGGCCCCGTTTCATGTCGTTTTCGATTCGGCTATTGTCAATGGGTTCGGCATTCGCTCGCCCTGCAACCCCATCGTTAGCGGCCGTCGCGCGGAGGAATCGTGAACCTTTCCAGGATGCTCAAGGAGCGCCACGCCGAGCGCCGGCCGGTGACTGTCGGCCTTATCGGCGCGGGGAAATTCGGCACCATGTTCCTTTCGCAGGCGAGGTCGACCGAAGGGATGCATGTCGTAGCGGTCGCCGACCTCAATCTCGCGCGCGCGCGCGAGCAGCTTCGCATGGCGTCGTGGCCGGATGCGCAATTCGCCGCGACGTCGCTCGATGATGCGATCAAGTCTGGACGCACGCTCATTACCGACGACGCGCAGAGGATGATCGCGCATCCCGGCATCGAGGTCATCGTCGAGGCGACCGGCGATCCGACGACCGGCATACGACTTTGCCTGGAGGCAATCGACCAGGGCAAACATATCGTGATGGTGAACGTCGAGGCCGACGCGGTCGCCGGTCCGCTGCTGGCGCGGCGCGCCAAGCAAGCCGGCGTCGTCTACTCGCTGGCATGGGGCGACCAGCCGGCGCTGGTCTGCGAGCACGTCGATTGGGCTCGCACGGCGGGCTTCAAGGTCGTCGCCGCCGGCAAGGGAACGCGCTACCACCCGACCTATCATCAGTCGACGCCTGACACGGTATGGGACATCCTCGACAAGTACCTGGTCATCAAAGACCGCAAGTCGATCAATCCAAAGATGTTCAACAGCTTCGTCGACGGCACGAAATCGGCGATCGAGATGACGGCGATTTGCAATGCGACCGGATTGCAGGCGCAGAGCGAAGGGCTGTCGTTTCCGCCGGCCTCGCGCTTCGAGCACGCCGACATCTGCAAGCCAAAGAGCGACGGAGGGGTGTTGGAGAAACCGGGAGTGACCGAGGTGACGTCGTCGGTCAATCGCGACGGGACCGAGGTTCCGCACAATCTCGTCATGGGCACGTATGTCGTCTTCGAGGCGGCGGAGGACAACGAATACGCGCGGCGCTGCTTTCGCGAGTACCATTTGCTTCCCGATCGCTCGGGAAAGTACGCCGCGCTGTACCGGCCGACGCATATGATTGGACTAGAGCTCGGCATCTCGATCGCCTCGGCGGCGTTGCGCAAGGAGCCGACCGGAGCGGCGATCTGCTTCAATTCCGATGTTGTGGCGACCGCCAAGCGCGATCTCAAGGCTGGCGAGACGCTCGACGGGGAGGGCGGGTTTTGCGTCTGGGGTAAACAGACGCCCGCCGAGCGGTCGCTCAAAGAAGGTCTTCTGCCGCTCGGGCTTGCCCACAAAGTAAAACTGAAGCACGACGTCAGGCAGGGCGAACGTCTCAAATGGAGCGACGTCGCCTACGACGACGACGATCTCGGCGTAAGGATCCGGCGCGAAATGGAGGCAGCGTTCGGCCGCCCGAACCTGGCCTGATAACCTGCTTCACGGTGCGGTGCCGGAAAGAAGGGCGCCGACGCGGCGTGTTCGTGCCAGAGCGTCGGCGTGAGTTTATGGAGAGGTACCCAAACGGCTCGCAGCTTCGCGACGTATGCGCTCCAACGAGGAGCTCGATGCTCGATCCGAGATGACCCAGCCACCCTATGCTCAAATTATGTAAAAATTGATAATATATATAGTAAATTCAATTATTTGAGCTATAAACCATATAAACTACTGAAAGACCGGAAGAGATTCGAAAACACTCCGAAACGCCCTGTCATCGCAGTCTGGGATACGGGCCGGGGACGTCAGCGCAACGCGTCGAGATATAGTTCGAGCATTTCGCCGAGCCATAACGCGCGCTCGACGTGGTCACCGAGTTCATCCCCGGTCTCGGGATGAATGAAGACGGTCAGGCCAGCGCGGTTCAACATCAGCCAAGGAACGATCGTGCCGAAGCGCTCTGGCGCAAAGGCGATCTGGTAGCTCCACCGCGGATGGGGCCCGACCGGCCGCTCGTGGAAGCGGCCGACCGGAATGTCGAACGTCTTGGCGATCGTTTCGCGCAAGGTCCAAGCCCGGTCGCGCGTCGCTGCGTCGAAATAGACATGCGCATGGTAGCCGGCGATCGCGGCGATAGGATCGGCGACCGCACGGCCCTTGCCGGCAAGCGGGCGTTCTGACGCGCTCTTGGCCACGAAACGCGCTGCCGTCCCGGTGCGTTTACCGCGCGAAGCGGATATCGACGCGCCGGTCCGCTTGGGCGCCTCGCTGGACCCCGCCGAGTACCGTTCCGCCTGGCTCGCCGAGCGGCTGCAAGAGGATCGCCGAAGCTGCGACGCCACCCTTAACCAGTACCTGCCCGACATTCTGCGCGCGCTGATTGGCAAGGCGCTCATTCGCTTTGGCGTCCCCCTGCTTGTCGGCAACGCCCATCAGGCAAATCTGCTGGATGAAATTGTCCTTCGCCAGCTTTGCGGCCTCAGCAATTTTTTTCTCGTCCGCCGCGCGAATCTTGGCGCTGCCGGTATCGAAATAAACCTGCACCAGCGGCCACTTGTCCGAGCCCGGCGCAGGACTGCATCGTCCGGTTTGGAATTGAGCGGTCGCTTGTTGAGCCTGAGCGCCGGCGAGGCAAATGACGCCGAACACGGCGACGAGAAACGCATATCGCGGCATGGATTTCCCCTTCGACGCCGCTCGTCCGCCAAGGCGTCATGCCGGCAGCCGTCAAGCCAGCGTCATTCGATGCGCGACTATAAGCGCGAGGGGTTACGTTGTCATGCAGGCTGCGACGGCGAAGCGTGCCGAGCCAAGGACGGCGGAACGACTTAGCTGCGGCCCTTGCCTTTGCCAGGGTGGTCGCCATGCGAGCCTTTGCGCCGTAATCCGGGCGGGACGTGGTCATGATGCGCGCTGTGCCATGGTCCATCGACCGACACGCTGACGAGCCAGATGTCGCCCTGCGGACGATAGAAATACGAACCGTCGTAGTAATAGCCGGGCCGGCCGCTGACGACATAGATGCCGATGCCGGCGTCGTAGACCAGGACGACGTTGTCGCGATGCTTGCGCCGGTATCCGTGCGCAGGTGCGTGCGGCGGCGGGCCGTGGTCGCGTTCATAGACGCATCCGGCTAAAAGCGCGGCGAGCGCCCCGACGACGGAGTTACGGCGCGTAAGCATTTGGGCCATGGTTTTTCCCCATCAAATTCGACGATGGCGATCGGCCCAAGAGTGCGCGAGGAACGGCTAACAATTGGTAATGGTGCGCCGCGCCAGGCGTCGCGGTCCGTACGAGCGGCGGTATCGATCAAAATTTCCGCGAGTTTTCCTGGTTTATGCGACGAATTCGTTGCTCGAGCACTGCGAACAACGCTTTCAGGCGGTGGGTGAGCCGAAAAACGTGCGCGGTGTCGCCAAGTTCGCGCAGCTCGATCTCGCTCGCATCGTTGCTCCAGACAATGACGCGATTGTCAAACGAGGTTCCGGTCAGCGTCTGCCATCGCTCGATGCGGTCGGCTTGCGGCGGTCCGTAGGCGGCGATGAACGTCTCGGCGATACCGGCGAATCGCTCGGCCGGTCCGCCAGAAGTGATCCAGAACAGGATATAATCTCGCGCGCCTTCGGGCTTGAGGAAAAAGAACTCGGTGGTCGCGCCGACGTCGACGAGCATCAATCCGGCGGGTGTGGGCGTCTTGAACGGCGCG
>DATFES010000059.1:0-5482 GCA_035250945.1 Alphaproteobacteria bacterium
GCGCCAATTTTTTCGATTCGATCTTGTCGCCCATCGCGGCCACGGCATCGATGTTCGGTCCGATGAACACGATGCCCGCCTCGGCCAGCGCTTCGGCGAACGCCGCATTTTCGGACAAGAAGCCGTATCCCGGATGCACCGCCCCGGCGCCGGTGTCCCTACAGGCCTTCAAAATCGCGCCGATCGCGAGATAACTTTGCGCCGACGGCGGCGGGCCGATTCGGACCGCTTCGTCCGCCTCGCGCACGTGGAGCGCGTCCGCGTCGGCGTCGGAATAGACGGCGACGGACCGAATTCCCATCTTGCGGCAGGTGCGAATCACCCGACATGCGATCTCGCCGCGATTGGCGATCAGGATCTTGGCGAACGGCGGTTCGTCGCCGCTTCGCGGTGGCGTCGCTTTCGCGGGAGTTCGCTTGCCCTTTTTCATCGCTTCATCGCCGGTCGAACCAGCCCATCGCATATGCCGCGTGGACGGCAAGCGGGGCGCCCCAGCCGACCATCGGCCAGACGAACCACGGCGTTTCGGGCGTCGAAACGTAGTTGACCACGACCAGAACGATCATCGCCGCGAAATACCCGAGTAAATGATTGCGGAAGCCGGCGAGCCGGCGGCGGCGATCCACTGAAGCGGCTCCTCAAAGCGGAATATTGGCGTGCTTCTTCCATGGATTATCGAGCTTCTTGTCGCGCAACATGGCGAGCGCGCGCGCCACTCTTGGCCGCGTCGCCGACGGCATTATCACGTCGTCGAGGAAACCCCGCGACGCGGCAATGAACGGATTGGCGAACCGGCGGCGATAATCCTCCGTCCGCTCCTCGATCTTCTTGGCGTCGCCGATATCGGCGCGGAAAATAATCTCGACCGCGCCCTTGGGCCCCATGACGGCGATCTCGGCGGTAGGCCATGCGTAGTTCACGTCGCCGCGCAGATGTTTCGAGGACATGACGTCATAGGCTCCGCCATACGCCTTGCGGGTGATGATCGTGACCTTGGGGACCGTGGCTTCGGCATAGGAAAAAAGCAGCTTCGCGCCATGCTTGATGATGCCGCCGTATTCCTGCGCCGTACCAGGCAGAAAACCGGGCACATCGACGAAGGTGACGATCGGAATGTTGAAGCAATCGCAGAAGCGCACGAAGCGCGCCGCCTTGATCGACGAATCGATGTCGAGGCAGCCGGCCAAGACCATCGGCTGATTGGCGACGAAACCGACGCTCGATCCCTCGATTCGCCCGAAGCCGACGACGATGTTCCGCGCGAAATCGGGCTGAATCTCGAAGAAGTCGGCGTCGTCGACAACCTTCAAGATCAGTTCCTTCATGTCGTACGGCTTGTTGGGGCTGGCCGGGACAAGCGTATCGAGCGCGGGTTCGACGCGATCGGCGCTGTCGGCGGAAGACCGCGTCGGCGGTTGGTGTTTGTTCGACGCCGAAAGAAAATCGACGAAGCGCCGCGTCTGCAACAGCGCGTCGACGTCGTTTTCAAAGGCACGGTCGGCGACGCTCGATCGCGTCGTATGGGTGACCGCGCCGCCGAGCTCTTCGTGCGTCACCGTCTCGTGCGTCACCGTCTTGACCACGTCGGGGCCGGTGACGAACATGTACGACGAATCCTTGACCATGAAAATAAAATCGGTCATTGCCGGAGAATAGACGGCGCCGCCGGCGCACGGCCCGCAGATCAGGGAGATTTGCGGCACGACGCCCGAGGCGAGGACATTGCGTTGGAACACCTCGGCGTAACCGGCGAGCGAAGCGACGCCCTCTTGGATCCGCGCTCCGCCGGAATCGTTGATGCCGATCACCGGCGCGCCGATTCGCATCGCTTGATCCATGACCTTGCAGATTTTCTCGGCGTGCGCTTCCGAGAGCGAGCCGCCAAACACCGTAAAGTCCTGGCTGAACACGAAGACCAGCCGGCCGTTGATGGTGCCCCAGCCGGTGACGACGCCGTCGCCGGGAATCTTCTGCTCGGCCATGCCGAACTCGGCCGAGCGGTGCTCGACGAACATGTCCCATTCCTCGAACGAGCCTTCGTCGAGCAGGAGTTCGATCCGCTCGCGCGCCGACAGCTTGCCCTTGGCGTGCTGCGCCTCGACGCGCCGAGACCCACCGCCAGCCCGCGCGCGGGCCCGTTTTTCCTCTAGCTGGCGGAGGATGTCCTGCATGTCGACTGCCCCCCGGCGTTCCATCCGGCCGCTAGGCGGCGCCGCAACCGGATGATTGCTGATACCACCGCAAGCCGCGCGACGCCAGCGCTGGCGGCGGAGCGCTCGGTCAGACGGCGTTGGCCAGAGCGATGAATCGCGCGGCGCTCTCGAGATCGGCGCGAACCTCGGCGCGACGTCGCATCGACTCGCGATCTTCGCCCCATGCCTCGATTTGGTATGAAGCGTCGAGTTCGGCGGCTTCGAAGGCCTGCCCGGGATCGAGGCGGCTTTCGACCAACGCCAACCCGATTGCCAGCGACCCGGCCGCGCCGACGGCCACCGAAAGCGCCGCAAGGCGCCAGTCGTCGTAGGCCTCGAGCGCGCGGGCCAAGGCTGCCAGGCTGGCCTGCGGCTGCGCTCGAGCGACGACGCCTTGCGTCGACACCAGACGTACATCGAAGCGATCGGCGAGCCAGTCGACCAGGGGCTGCCACGCGGCGCGTTGGCGGGCGACCAGGTCTGGCGGCCGCTCGGCGCGATGGCAGACCAATTCGGTTTCGCCATACGCCGCCAGTTCGCGACGCAGCTCGGCGCGGCGCGCGGCGACGCGATCCAATGCGGTGCTGGCGATTCGCGTCAGCGGCGCCGTCTCAAATCGAATGCGGTCGCTTTGGCTGGCCCATTCCGCGGCGATTGCCGTGGCGAGCGCGCGGGTTGGCGCAACGATCGGCGTGCCGGCCGGCGTCGTGAGCGTCTTGCCATCGAGCGTGACAGCAAATCCGTCACCCGCCACCGCGACGCGAACTTCGTTGTAAACTCGACGCACCCCGTCCCATCCTACGGGCCAGTTCCGCTCAACGCCCGAACAACCCCTTCAATCCCCGCTGAAGCTCCTCGACGGGGCTCGCCGGCTGCTGCCGTTGTTGCTGTTGCTGCTGGACCGGTTGCGTCGCCGGTTGCCCGCTCGACCCTACCGGCACCGACGGCTTGGCGCCGATCTGGGCCAAGGCCTGTTGACATGTCGGCGCGCTCGTAGCGCCGCCAACGGCGCTACCCGCGACGGCCCCACCCAACAAGCCAATCGGGCCCAGCGCACCGCTGCCGCCGACCGCGCCGACGATCGCTGCCGCGGTTCCAGCCGGATCGGGCGTGTAGCTCGGATTCGCCAACGTTCCACCGACGCGGACCGGCGGCGCCAGCGAGGCGACCGAACCTCCCTTGGCTTTCGGCCGCAGCATCATGCCAAGCTGCTCGGTGCCCAGATTGACCGCGCCTTCGCCGACCACGCTTAGCGTGCTGGTGTCGGTGAGCAAGACGCGGGTATTGGCGACGCCGTCCTTGATGTCCATGCGGTTGACGACGCAGTTGAGCGTCGAGCGGCCGCTCGATCCTCCGCCAGAGAGCGGCGACAAAATTTTGGTCAGATCGGCGCCGGCGATGTCGAACACCCGACTGTCGATCGATCCCTCCCCGACGACTAAGGTCGTCGATCCGTTGAGCGAGGCCATCACCGCGCGCATCGATGGCCCGGCGCCGCGGATATCGACCTGAATGTCGCTCTTTCCGCGATCGAGGTAGTCGGTAGTCTTGGTCGACTTGAGCAGTGCGCCAAGATCGATCGACTTGCCGTCGATCTTCGCGGCGAAGGTCTTGCGATTGGCGTCGAGCGCCACATCGACGGCGAGCGTTCCGCCGCTGACTTGCCCGGTTAGCGGCCGCAGATTGAGTTCGCCATTCTTGATCGCCAGCGACAACGCCAGGTTTTGCACGGTCATGCCGCTGGCGGCGATGAATTTGGCCGCCTTGTACTTGATGTCGGCGTCGGCCGACTTGAGCGCATCGTAAGGCAGCGGGTCGTCGCTGAAGACCCGGTCGCTCTTCGCCGCCGGCGCGGGCGGCGCCTTGCCGGCGCCACCGGCGCCGCCCTTGGCACCATCCGGAGCCGAGAACTTGGTCATGTCGAGCACGGTCGACGACAGACTCGCCGAAACCGCCGGGCGTGACCCGGTCGTCGCAAGCGTCGCCTCGCCCGCGACATCGCTGCCTGCGGCGGTAAACGCGAGATCGGAAACCGCGTAACGGCCGGGCGCGGTGTCGCGTACCTTGGCGGCAAGCTTCATCGGTCCAGAGGCCGGTGCGCTGGTGCCGAGTTTCGCCGCCACGGCCTGCAGGTCCTTTGCCTCGCCGACCAGATTCAATGCGACGCCGGATTGCGCCAGCGGATCGCGCACCGAGCCCTCGAGCGCGATCTTGATCAGCTCGGGCGTACCGAGCTCGGCGCGCAGTTCGGGAATAGTCGGCCTGTCGCCCTGCGCGTTGGCCACGCGCACGCTGACACGGAACGGCCCGAAGGCCGGAACCGGAGGTAATGCCAATCCGCCCGGCGCCGAAAAGCCGGACAACGCGCCGATCTCGTCGCCCTCGACCGATGCAGTGAGCGAGATTCCCTTATGATTTAGCGGATCGCGGACCCCGCCCTCGGCCTTGACCAGCACGAGATTCTTGCGCCCTAGCTCGGCCTTGATGCTGCGTATCGACGGTTTCCCGCCCGGCGCATCGTCGCTGACGCGCGCATCGATCTTGAACGGGCCGAACGCCGTCATTTTTTGACCGCCGAGTTCGGCGAGCCTGGCAAGCTCCTTGCCCTCGGCCGCGAGCGTCAGGTCGTAACCTTTCCCGGCCGTCGGCTCGCGTACGATGCCTTCAAGCTTGAAGGTCGTCACATCGGCGATCTCGCCGGCAAGCTTGACCGGCGCGGGCGTGCCTGGGCGCGACATCGCCGCGAGCGATCCCGCGTCGCCCGACAGCTTGAACTTGATCGCGTCGAGTTGTCCCTCGATATCGATGTTGAGCGGCGAGGTCTCGCTGTCGGCGCGCAACAAGGCGTGCGCAATAGTGAGTTGCTTGCTTTCCTTCGTCTTGCCGTCGCGATAGAGAACCTTGGCGTTGCGGATCTCGACGGCATTGAACGTCGGAAGCGCGCCGGGCGCGGACGAAGCAGCCGGCGTCGCCGGCGCCGTCGGCTTGGCCGCGGTGTCGAACTCCCAATTCCCCTTACCCTTGGCGTCGGTCTCGAGCACGATATCGGGATCGATCAGCACCAACCGCCTGACGTTGATGTTCCCCCATATCAGCGGCAGGAGCGCCACTTGCGCCTCGAAGCGCTTGATCTGCGCCATATGCGGCCGCGAACCCCATGATGCGTTCGAGAACGTCACGTCCTCGACCGCGACTGCAGGCGACAGGCCGATCGCGAGCTTGAGCTCGCCCTTGATTGCAAGGTCGCGCCCGGTCGCCTGCTTGACCTGATCGGAAATCAACCCCTTGTA
>DATFES010000072.1:0-6775 GCA_035250945.1 Alphaproteobacteria bacterium
TGCGATTCGTCGGGACCCATGCCGGCGAGCGGTTCGTCGAGCAGCAGCAGCTCGGGCTCCGCGGCCAACATCATCGCGATCTCGAGCTGGCGTTGTTCGCCGTAGCTGATCTTCGCCGCGACATCGTCGCGGCGCGCCGCAAGCCCGGCGAGCTCGAGACCGTGCATCGCGCGCGCCCGGACATCGGATAGGCGCGCCGCCGACCGCACGAAACGCAGCGAGCTCGGCAAGCGCGACTGGGATGCCACCCAGCAGTTCTCGAGGCACGTGAAGCTGGGAAAAATGTTGGTCTTTTGGTAGGAGCGGCCGATGCCGAGGCGCGAGATACGATCGGGCGCGGCGGCGGTGATGTCCTGCCCCTTGAAACGGACCCGGCCAAGGCTCGGGCGAATCTCGCCCGAGAGCAGGTTGAGGAACGTCGTTTTGCCGGCGCCGTTGGGGCCGATGATGGCGTGCGTTTCGCCGCGGCGAAATCCAAGCGACACGCCGTTCACCGCGGCGAGCGCGCCGAAGGACTTCGACAGCCCCTCGGTTTCGAGCAGGAACTCAGTCATCGCCCGCCGCGGCGGTCGGGGCGGACATCGTTTCCTCGTTATCGTCGTCGCCCGCCCGCCGCCGCCAGCCGCGCGCGGCCAGGCTGGCGATTCCCTCGGGCAGGAACAAGACGACGGCGATGACGAAAAAGCCGATGACAAGCAGCCAGTGCTCGGTGAGCGACGAGAGATAATCCTCGAGCAGGATGAGGACGAACGATCCCACGACAGGCCCGTAAAGCGTGCCCATGCCGCCGAGGATGACGATGACGAGCGCCTGGCCGGACTCCCGCCATGAGAGGAGCGCCGGATTGACGAATCCGAACTGGGCGCACGCGAGGTAGCCGGCGAGCCCGCCGAGCATCCCGGCGATGACGAAGCTCGCCAGCTTGTAGCGCTGCGTGGGAAAGCCCAAGGCGCGCGTACGCGGCTCGTTCACCCGTATGGCCGCGATCACCCGGCCGAAGGGCGAGCGCAAGATCATACGGCAGAACAGGTAGGACGCCGTCAGGCTGAACAGAGTGAAGTAGTAGAACTCGGTGCGATTGCGCAGGTTGACGAGGTCGATTCCGGCGATGCTGACGGTCGGCTTGCTGTTGAGATACATGCCGTCGGAGCCGCCGAGCGCGAGGTTGTCGTGGACGACGAAGAACAGCATCTGCGCGAAGGCGAGCGTGATCATTATGAAATAAACGCCCGAGGTGCGGATCGACAGCCAGCCGATGACCAGCGCCGCGATTCCGCTCGCCGCGATCGCGATCGGCAGCGTCGTCCATAGCGAAGTGAGCTCGAAATCGCGCGCGACGATCGCCAATGCATAGCCGCCGATGCCGAAAAACGCGGCGTGGCCGAAGCTGACTAGGCCGGTATAGCCGACCAGCAGATCGAGGCTCATGGCGAATATGGCGACGATCATGATTTTGGTCACAAGCTGGATATAGAAGCGCTCGGCGAATTGCGGAAAGATCGCCAACGCGAGCAGCGCCACGACCAGGAACAGCAAAACGGAGCGCGGCGTGCGGGTCATCGCGCCGGTTGCCCGAAGAGGCCCTGCGGCCGCCACAACAGGACGACCGCCATCAGGGCGTAGACGACGAATCCGGCGAATTCCGGCAACAACACGCGCCCGAACGTGTCGGCGAGCCCGATCAGCATGGCGCCGACCAGCGCGCCCTTGATCGAGCCGATGCCGCCGATCACGACGACGACGAACGAGATGATCAAGATCTGCTCGCCCATCCCCGGATAGACCGAGCTCACCGGGGCGGACAGCATGCCCGAGAACGCGGCGAGCGCCGCGCCGAGGCTGAAGACGACCGCGAACAGGCGCGAGACGTCGACGCCGAGCACTTGCACCATCGTGCGGTTCGACGCACCGGCGCGAATCGTCATGCCGAGGCGCGTCTTCTGGATCACCCAGTACATGCCGGCGGCAAGCGCGATGCACGCCGCCGAGATGAACAGCCGGTAAACCGGATAGGCTTGCGCCTCGGTAAGCGGGATCGAGTAGTTGAGGCCGGGCGGCACCGGCACGCCGTGGACGTCGTTGCCCCAGATGACGCGTTGCAGCTCGTTGAATATTAAAATGAGGCCGTAGGTCAACAGCACCTGGTAGAGATGATCGCGCGCATAAAGAAAGCGGATCGCGAGGCGCTCGACGGCATAGCCGACCCCGATGGTCAACGGCAGGCCGAGCGCGATGGCGATGAACAGATCGCCGGTCTGCAGATTGAGCCAATAGGTGAGATACGCGCCGATCATGTAGAACGAGCCGTGGGCGATGTTTATGACGCCCATGATGCCGAAAATGAGCGTAAGTCCGCTCGCCACCAGGAACAGCAGGAAGCCGTACTGAACGCTGTTCAGGAGCTGGATGAGGAAAAACGATGCGTCCATCGAAACTGGGTCGCAACGGTCACGGCGGCCGGGCGGCGTCCGCGTGCTTCGACAAGCTCAGCACGAGGACGCTCGGCGCGGAGAAGTTCGGCGGCGCGATGCGGCGGTCGCGAGCGATGCTCACGCCATCTTGCAGCCCTTGGCGGGATCGGCGAGCGCCTTGTGGGCGACGCCGAGCACGATTTCCTTGCCGTTTCGCACCTGGCGCAGATAGATGTCCTGGATCGGATTGTGCGCCTTGGACATCGTCCACTTGCCGCGCGGACTGTCGATCTCGGCCGTCTCCATCGTCTTGATCAGATCCTTGCGCGCCTTGACGTCGCCCTTCACGGCGGCGAGCGCCTTGATGAGCAATTGGCCGGTGTCGTACCCCTGCACGGCGTAGACGTCGGCCTCGCGGTTTGTCGTGCTCTTGAACGCGGCGCGGAATTTGAGGTTGGCCGGCAGATCGAGCGCATCGGCGTAGTGCAGCGTCGTCTTGATCCCTTCGGCGGCGGCGCCTTGGCCGCCGAGCACGCCGTCGGTAAGGAAGCCCGAGCCGTAAAGCGGAATCTTGTCCTTGAGCCCGGCCGCCGCGTAGTCCTTGACGTATTTGAGCGCCCCGCCGCCGGCGAAGAAGACGTAAACAGCATCCGGCTTGAGCGAGGCGATCTCGGTCAAATGCGCCTGGAACTCCACGGTCGGGAAATCGACCTGGATCTCCTTGACGATGGCCCCGCCGCCGGCGAGGAAGGAATCCTTGAAGCCGCCGGCGAATTCGAGTCCGGCGGCATATTTCCAGTACATCGCCACGACCTTCTTGTGGCCGTCCTTGAGCATGACGTTGCCCATCGGGAACGCGGGCTGCCAATTGGTGAACGACGTGCGGAAAACCGTCGGCGCACACTGTTCGCCTGTCGCCGCGCCGGCCCCGGCGTTGGGGATGACCAGCATCGCTTCTTCTTCGCGCGCCACCTTGACCATGCCGAGCGCGACGCCGCTATGCACGGTGCCGACGACGAAATCGACGTTCTCGCCGACGATCAGCTTGTTGACGTTGGCGGTCGCCTTGGCCGGATCGGATTCGTCGTCGAGCTGAACGTAGGTGATCTCGCGTCCGCCGAGCTTGCCGCCGGCTTCGTTGATCGCCAGCTTGAACGCGTCGGTGATGTTGTTGCCAAGCGAGGCGAAGGTGCCGGTATAGGGCAGCATCAGGCCGAGCTTCAACTTCGCCTGCTGGCCGATCGCAAATCGCGCCGGCACGAAATTCGACGTCGCCGCGATCCCGGCCGTTGCGGCGGCGCCGGCCAGAAAGCGCCGGCGGCCCGGTTTGGTTGCATTGCTCTTCGACATATCCACTCCTCCCTGATGTTGCGGACCGGAGGCCGTGCTTGTGGCCGGCCCCCGACGGTTGAGCGATCTTAACCATCCCGATCTACGGCGACAAATCCTTCCCGCTCATCGCCGCCAGAACCCATCGCGGTCGATGCGATGCAACGCCTCGAGTTCGGCCGCGCTGGGCGGCGGCGTTTCGTGCGCGTCCGGCAGCCGCTGCAGGACCCAGCCGGTGTTCGCGCGCACCGATTCGGCGCTTTCGCCCGGATGCCACGAGGCGAGATGGAGTTCAAGGTCCGGTCCATGCGGACGCAAGATGGCGCGGTCGGTGATCACTGCAGCCGGACCGCCGTGGCGCAGCCCGCAGGCGACGCGCCCATCGCCGCCGCCGAGATAACCAGGCGAGGTGACGTAGCTTACTTTCGGCACCAGGCGGTGCTTCTCGTGATTCATGATCGCCAGCAGGCGGCCGGCCATCGCGGCGATGTCGGCCGCGCCGCCGGAGCCCGGAAGCTTGACCGCAGGCGCGCCGATGTCGCCGATATACGAGCTGTTGATGTTGCCGAAGCGATCGATCTCCGCCCCGCCGATGAAGCCGATATCGACCCGGCCGCCTTGCAACAGTCCCATGAGCTGCACCGTGCCGGTGAGCCAGGCGGCGCCGAACTGATTGGGCGGGTCGCCCATCGTGTAGAGCATTCCATCGGCGGGTTCATGGCGAACGATCCCGCACTCGAACAAGCCCACCGCATTGGGCGCATGGGTGAGGCGGGCCACGCCGAAGGCCATGATCGGCAGCCGCATGCCGACGAACACCACCTCCCCATCGGCAATCTCGCGCGCCGCTGCGACGATCATCAGCTCCTGGGTCGAGTATGCCGGGCGTCCGTGCATCGCCATCAATCCGCCGCGAAGTTGACCGCGGCCGCCGACGCAACGCCTCTAATGCGCAGGCGCTCCAGCGCGGCGCCGAGTTTGGCGCGGTAGGCGGCGTGATCGGACAGGCCAAGCACCCATTCGGCGAGCCAGGCGAGAAATCCCTCGCGGTCGCGCGATCGGGCGTGGTAGTCGGCGAAAAAGTCGTTGTCGCGCCGCCACGCGCCGACCATCGGCGAGGGATGGACGCCGGCCGGGACATGCGTCACCGCCGCGACGCGGAAGGCGGGGAACAGGATGCGATTGGGATCGGAGCGGATGACATGGGCATCGACGATCTCGTCGGCGACGACGATGACGCGTTCGGCCGCCAGCGCCGCCTCTTGCGCGAGCCCGGTATTTCCCCAGAAGTGGCAGTTGCCGAAGCGATCGGCGCGCTGCACCGCCAGCACCGCTACGTCGGGCTTGAGCGGCGGCACCAGCACCACCGGGTCGGCATCGTCGACGAGCGGGTTTTGCGTCACCTTGAAGCGCGGGTTCGATTTCAGGATGTCGGAGCCCAAGAGCGAACGAATGGGCGCGAACGGCATGCCGTAGGCTCCGGCGGTCAGCGCCATGCCGAGCGCGAAATTCGAGTAATCCTCGATGGTGATCGCCCGTGGCGCGTGCTTTTCAGCCGCGCGGCGATAATTGTGGCCAAGCCCGCCCGAGACATTGCCGACCCAGGCGCCGATCACTTTGGCGACGCAGCCGGCGCCGATCAACATGTCGGTCGAGGCGTCGGAGATCGGCGCGATCATGGCGAGATCGCGCTTGCCCTGACGCACGAGCTCGTAAGCCGCGGCGAACGGAATCATCGGCTCCAGACACGCGCCGAGCACGACCGAATCGCCGTGGCGCACCAGTTCGGCGACGGCCTCTTTCAAGTCGACCAGCTTGTCGTGCATTCGCAACGCCTCAATAGGTTTCGACGTGGAACCGGCCCTCGCCGCGCATACGCTCCCATTCGTCCGTCCAGGCCATTCCGTGGTTCGTGCAGATCGTCGCCAGCGCGTCGCGGCAACCGTCCTCCATGCCCTTGAGGCCGCAGATATAGACATGCGTCTTGTCGCTCTGGAGCAACGCCGCCACGTCGCCGGCGCGATCGCGCATGGCGTCTTGCACGTAGCGCTTGGGCTGTCCCGCCTCGCGCGACAGCGCCAGCTCGACGTCGATCAGCGATTTCGGCAGCTTCATCAGCGGCCCAAAATAAGGAAGCTCGCCGCGGCTGCGCGCGCCGAAGAACAGCAGCAGCTTGCCGGGGACGTGCTTCATGTGCCGGCGTCGGCGCTCGGTCATGCCGCGAAACGGCGCAGATCCGGTGCCGGTGCAGATCATGACGATGTTGGCCTCGGGATCGTCGGGCATGAGGAAGGTTGCGCCATATGGCCCGGTCACCTTCACCTGCGCGCCGCGCTCGAGATCGCACATGTAGTTGGAGCCGACGCCGAACTTGCGCGCGCCGTTTCCCTCGCCGACCACCCGTTTCACCGTCAGCGCCAGGTTGTTGTATCCCGGCCGCTCGCCGTCGCGCGGGCTGGCGACCGAGTAGAGCCGCAGCAGATGGGGCCGGCCGCGTTCGTCGACGCCGGACGGGATGACGCCGATCGACTGCCCCTCGACGACCGGAAATACGGTCTGGCCGAAATCGAGCACGATGTGGCGCACGTCGCTCGTCGCATCGGGATCGGTCAGCCGCATGTTGCCGGTGCAGGTGGCGATCGCCGGGTTCTCGGGGGTGAACAAGTTCACCACCGCCTTGGGCGCGCTCCTGGGCGCCACGACTCTTCCGCCCTCGCCCGCGGTGGCGATAGCGGCGAGGCGGGCCACTTCCGCCGGCATCTCGCCGCCGCCTTCCTCGGGCGCCGCGTCGTGCGGCAGCGCGGTCCAGCCGAACTGATCGTCGAGCGACCACGGCGCCGCCACCATCCGCACGCCATTGATGGCTCCGGTGGGGCACGGCGTAAAACAGTCGCCGCACCAATTGCAAACGTCGTGCTTGACGACGTAGTTGTTCGCGTCGTGCACGATCGCGTGGGTCGGACAGGTCTCCTCGCAGGTATTGCAGCGGATGCAGATCTCGGGGTCGATCAGGTGCTGTCGGACCAGCGTCATGG
>DATFES010000079.1:0-2753 GCA_035250945.1 Alphaproteobacteria bacterium
GAAACCGATCGCGACGGCGAGCGTCGCCAGACCTACGGCAAACGATTTCAGATGGATCACGATTTCCTCCCTCGCGAGTGCAACATGACAAGACGACCGGTTCGTCCGGTTCTAGGCAAGAAAAATGCACGTCCCAAGGCGATTTGGCAACGATCTGATTCTTGTGCCGAGACAAGCCGTTAAAGTCATATTCTTGATTCCTTATAAAAGTTTCTTGCCGCACCATATAATAACTCCGATCGCCGCGACGCCCGATTCGCCGGAACGCCGCGGCCAATGCGACGCGCACGAGGAGACGCCCGACGACGACCGGGACAGCAATCCTGGAGGGTTGGGCGATGCAAGCTTTTCGAAAACTCCTGCCGCCGGAAATCGCCGCGCTCCGCGACCATTTGCTGCGGCTGACTCCGGCCGATCGCCAGGCGCGATTTTCGGGCCACGTCGGCGATCTCGCGGTCGGCGAACACTGCGCGCGGATCGACTGGATGCGTGCCGCGGTCGTCGGATTCTTCGAGGATGGCGTCCTGCGCGGCGCCGCCGAAATTCGTTGGGACGACCCGCGGAGCGCCTGGCGGGCCGAGGTCGCGGTGACGGTCGAGGATGGCTGGCAGGACCAGGGCGTCGGCACCGAACTGCTGCGCCGCGCGATCGTGGTTTGCCGTAATCGCGCGATCAAATCGATCTACATGATTTGCCTGCTCGACAATCGCCGTATGCAGCGCATCGCCCGCAAGTTCGAAGGCGCGCTCGATTTCGCCGGCGGCCAAGTAGAAGCCGACATCCGGGTCCCGTTTCCGACCCAATTCACGCTGCTCGAGGAAGCGGTGACCGATGGGGCGGGGTTGGTGGCAACGTGGTGGGACCGGCTCGAGCGGGGCGATCGCGGCGTTGCGCCGTGATAGGCGGGCGCCGTCAGCGCAGATAGGCGGGCGCCGTCAGCGCAGCGAGCGAATCAGGGCGAGGAAAAAGCTCGACAGCGCGAGCTGCAGGCCGACGACGAACAGCGCCGCCGAGGGGATGACGATGCGCATGACATTGCTCGGCGACAGCGCGCCGAACTCGCCGCTACCCCACACGACGACGGCGTAAACCAGGCCGGCGACGCCGACCGCCAGTAGCGAGAACCCTGACACGAGGCCGACTTCAAGCGAGAGCCGCTTTCCGAGGCGCGTCAGCAGCGGGTCCTGCGGCAAGACGCCGGTACTGACGGCAAAGTCGTTAGCCATCACCGCGAAGTTGACCGCCTGGAATCCCGCCACTGCGGCGACCGCCGCGTAGAGCATCGTGTGAATGTCGAGCACCAGGCCCGCCAATTCGCGCGGCCCAGGAATAAGCCAGACGATGAGCGCGGTGCCGAGCAGGGTCAAACCCGATCCAGGATAGAGGAACAACCATCGCGGCCGGTGAATGAGCAGGAAGCGAAGATGACGCCATCCGTCGCGCCATGTGCGTAAATGCGACGGCCGCGAACGACCGTCGGCCGAAAGCGTCGTCGGCACTTCGGCGATCTTGAGATCGTTGAGCGCCGCCTTGACGATCTGCTCGCTCGCGAACTCCATGCCCGGCGTGCTCAGTCCCAAGCGCAACATCGCTTCGCGGCTAAATCCGCGCAGTCCGCAATGAAAATCGCCGATCGGCGCGCGAAACAGCAGCCGACCGAGAAAGCTAAGCACGGGATTCCCGAGGTAGCGATGCAGCGCCGGCATGGCGCCCGGAGCGATGCCGCCTTGGAAGCGGTTGCCGACGACGAGATCGTACCCTTCGCGCAGCTTTTCGACGAACGGGTCGAGAGCGCCGAAATCGTAGCTCTGGTCGGCGTCGCCGACGATGATGTAGCGACCCCGCGCTGCGGCGATGCCGCCCCGGATGGCCGCGCCGTAGCCCTTCTCGGCGACGGCAACGACGCGCGCTCCATTCGCGGCGGCGAGCGCTTGCGAGCCGTCGGTGCTGCCGTTATCGGAGACCAGAACCTCGCCCGCGACGGCGCTTCGCCGAAGCCAATCGCTGGCCCGGCGCACGCAGGTGGCGATGGTTTCCGCCTCGTTCAGGCACGGCATCATGATCGTAAGCTCGAGATCGTGCGCGTCGCGGCCGCCATCGGCACGGTGTTGTGCGGTGAGGGCGGTGGCGGTCATCGCACGGTCTCTCGCACCCGAAAGAAACGGTACCCGCCCGTATCCCCGGACACTAAGGGGACCTCGATGAGCCAGTCCGGCGACGTGGCGATCCACGCGAACGACGTCGGCGTGATCGAGCGGCGGCAAAGCAGGATGTAATCGACATTGCGCTCGGCGAGGATGCGGCGCGCCTCGCGCGAATCTTGGGCGTCTTCAAGCGCGAGTGCGGCGTGAAGTCCCGCCGCATTGCGGTGGTAAGGTGAACCGATGGCGCGATGGCCGCCGCGGTAGATCAACGCCGGCGCTACTCCCAGCTCGGTGACGACGATCCGCTCAGCCGGAAAGCGCGACCGATCGGCGAGGGCCTCGATCGATGGGCCGACCTTGCACGCCGGCCCGGCATCGGCCGCCGGCTGATGGCGCGCCGGCGAGGCGATGGCGCCGGCCACAAATGGAGCAACGACCGCAAGCATTGGCAGAAACGTGTAGGCATAAAGCCGGACGCGCTCCGAGTCGCGCCGATCCAGGATATCGATCAGCCGCTGAAGCAGCTCCGCCAGCGGAATGGCGGCGATCGCACCGAGATAGGTTCCCCAACGCCATTGCAGCGAAGTGAGAATGAAATAAAGCACGAAA
>DATFES010000087.1:0-4378 GCA_035250945.1 Alphaproteobacteria bacterium
CGGGTGCTCGTGGTGCGCGACGTCAAGCGCGACGACACGGCGGCGATCGCCGGCGCCTATCGCGAGCTCTTTCTCGCCGCGGGCGGCGGCGCGCTCGGCCTGTTCACCGCGATCAACCGATTGCGGGCCGTCCACGCCCGCATCGCCTCGCCGCTCGAGGCGGCCGGCCTGCCGCTCTATGCCCAGCATGTCGATGGCCTCGACACGGGGACGCTCATCGACATCTTCCGCGCCGAGGAAGACGCCTGCCTGCTCGGCACCGATGCGGTGCGCGACGGCGTCGACGTGCCGGGCCGCAGCCTGCGCCTGATCGTCTTCGACCGCGTACCGTGGCCGCGCCCCGACATCCTGCACAAGGCGCGCAAGGCGGCGTTCGGCGGCACGGCCTACGATGACGCTATCGCCCGACTGCGCCTGAAACAGGCCTTCGGCCGACTGGTGCGGCGCGCCGACGATATCGGGGTGTTCGTATTGCTCGATTCGCGGCTGCCCTCGCGGCTTGCAACCGCCTTTCCGCCCGGGGTCGAACCCCAGCGAATCGGACTCGCCGACGCGGTGGCGATTGCGCGCGAGTTCCTGCTCGGATCGAGGCGCCCCGCGACTTGACCGCGTCGAGACACGCGAGACGAGGATATCCTGTTCGTTACGCCGCCAGCGCCGCCTTTTCGTAGTCGAAGGCGAGCGGGCGTGCTTTGCCGTCCATGAGCTCTTTGAGCCGCGTCTCGGCAAGCGGATAGCTGAACTGGGCGTTACGCATGACGATGCGATGGCGGAGCTGATCGACCGACATCTCCTCGAGTAACGTCCATTCCGCGGCGCTGAGGCCCTCGGCGTCGAGGCCGACGATGCCCTTGAGCATGTGGCCGAACTCGTCTTCGTAGACCTTGGCGCACGCCTCGGCGATCAGCGCGTTGGCGCGCCCGTGCCGCCCGGACGTCCTCTCCTTCAACTTCATTCCCTCGGAGAACAGCGTGCAGTATCCGCCCTCGGTGAACGACGTAGCGCGCTTGCCAAGCTTCGGGTTCGACTCGCGGTGCTTGAGGCGTAGCGTGGCGAGCGCCAGATCTTCGGGCCAGGCGATCTTGACCGCTTGCGGATTGATCTTCGGCTCGTCCGGCAGCGCCAGCGCGTCATGGGCGTCGGCGAAGGCGCAATAATGCGCGAACTCCGCCCACAGCCCCTCGGCGATGTCGAGCACCGCATGGCGATCGATCTCGGTGTCGATTTTCGGGAACGCGGCGATCAGTTCCTCGGCCGGTCCAAGAAATATTCCCTTGTCGAGCGGCGCCAGGCCCGATCCCCAGATTTCTTTCGAGCACTGCAGCATCAGCCACCGGCGATCGGTTTCGCGCGTGCGGCCCCCCCAGTCCCAGTATGTCGTGAACACCTCCGCCTCGCCCGCCCAGTAAGGCGCGGCGGCTTCGATCAGCCGCTCGAGATTGTTGCTTACGCCCATCGCCCCCTCCGCTCGGTTCAGGCATCGATCCGTATCACGGGCCGGCGCTCACAAAGAGGCGCCGAGCCGCGCGCGCCGCGCCAGCCAGGTCGTCGCGATGGCGGCGCCGAGGAGTGCGGCGCCGATCAGCGCCGCCTGCACGCCGGGAAAGATTAGCGCCACCGCCGCGCCGGCCAACAGGATTCGCGCCTGCCAGGCGAGGGCGCCGCGATACCAGCCCTCGATCGCCGCGGCGAGCATAATGACGCCGATGGCCCCCGTGACGAACCCAAGCGCGATTTTCCACAACGGGCCATCGAGCAGCAGCTCGGGCCCGAAGACGAACGAGAACGGAACAATGAAGGCGGCCGCACACACGCGAACCGCCGTGAATCCGATGTGGAGGGGATTGGCGTCGGCGATCGGCGCCGCGGCATACGCGGCGACGGCCACCGGAGGGGTCATCGCCGAAAGGGCCGCGAAATAGATCAAGAACAGATTGCCGGCCATCCGGTCGACGCCAAGTTGGGCAAGGAGCGGGCCGACGAGCACGGCGGTCAGGATGTAGACGTTGGGCGTCGGCATCCCCATGCCGAGAAACAGCGACAAGACCGCGATCAAGATGAGCGAAGGCAGCAATTCGGCGCCGGCGATCAGATTCATCAGATGGGCGAATTTCTGCGCGAGCCCGGTCATCGATATGCCGCCGATGACGAGTCCCGCCGCGGCGCAGGCCGCCGTCACCGTGACCATCAGCATCGTCGCCTCGGTTAAGGCGCGAAGAATCTTGACCGGCCCGACACGTGTCTCCCGGCGCAGCGCCGCCACCGCGATCACCGCGAGCGACGCGACGGCGGCGACCATGTTGGGCGAGTAGCCGAGCAGCAGCACGACGATGAGCGCGGCGAGCGGGACCATGAACAGGCCGCCCTGTTTCAATGTCGGCAGCAGCAGCGGAATCTGGTCGCGCGGCAGGCCGACCAATCCCATCTTGAGCGAGCGAAGGTGCACCTGGGCGTAAACGCCGACGTAGTAGAGGATCGCCGGCAGGACCGCGGCGATGGCGATGTCGCGATAAGGGATGCCGGTGTATTCGGCCATGATGAACGCCGCCGAGCCCATCACTGGCGGCATGATGCTGCCGCCCGACGACGCCGCGACCTCGACCGCGCCGGCGAGCGTGCCCGAATAGCCGAGGCGTTTCATCACCGGGATCGTCACCGAACCGGTGGTCACCACGTCGGCGGTCGGACTGCCGGAAACCATGCCGTACATGCCCGACGAAATCACCGCGATCTTCGCCGGGCCGCCGGGACTGCGCCCAGTGAGCGCCGCGGCGAGATCGAAGAAGAACCGCGCGCCGCCGGCGCGCTCGAGGATGGTGCCGAACAGCACGAACATGAAGGCGTAGGTCGCCGCGACGCGCACCGCGATGCCGAAAATGCCGTCGGTGGTGAACACCATCACGTCGAGAAAATGGTGCAAGCCGATATAGCCGTGGCCGAGCACGCCGCCGAGATGATGGCCGAACAGGTTGTAGGAAATAAAAACCAGCACCACCAGCGTCAGGCCGAGCCCGGTGGCGCGCCTGGTCGCCTCGAGGGCCAGAAGAAAAATCGCCGCGCCGAAGAAGATATCTAGCGCGGATAGCGGATCGAGCAGCGTGATCCGGGTCGTAATCTCTTTGACGTGGATGAAGAAATACGCCCCGCTGGCGACGCTGAGCGCCGACAGCGGCCAGTCGCTCCAGTGCGGCCGCTCGCGATCGGCGTGCGGCGTGGCGCCGCAGATCAAAAACAGGAGCCCCAGCATGCCGCAGGCGAAGACGATGCTGTGCGCCAGCGGATCGATGATGGCGAACAGCGCGGCGTAGATCACCCAGATGCCGATCGCCACGGCGAAGGGCGAAATCAGCCAGGCGACCGCGCCTTTCGGTCGGCGCCGGACGCCGACCGTGAAGAGGATGTCGAGAAGGCGGTCGCCAAAACTCATTTGTGCGCGGGAGAGCGGGAGAATCGCGCGCCGATCCTCCCGCCCGCACCCATGCCGCCTACTTCAGAAGACCGGCCTCGCGGTAGTACTTCGCCGCTCCAGGATGGAATGGGATCACCGAGGGGGTGGCGACGATCTTGGGCGTAAGCGCCTCCATCGCCTTGTTCTGGCCGCGGATCTTGTCGATGTTGACGACGATGGCCTTGGCAAGGTTGTAGGCGGTCGCCTCGTCCATCGTCGCATTGACGACGATGACCGCTCCGTGCGCCGTCGTCCGCACGTCCTTGGTCAGCCACGGATAGACGCCCGCCTTGACGGTGGTGACGAAGCCAGCGCTTTGGTCGGCGACTTTCTTGAGCACGTCCTCCGGCGTGTCGAGCCAGACAACGTCGATCGAATTGGTGATCTGCAAAATCGACCGATCGGGCGCGAACAAGCCGTTGGCGATCATGTCGATGCGGCGGTCGAGCATCAGGTTTGCCTGTTCGGCCGACGCCGCATAGACCACCTGCCCGCCCCATTTCTCGATGTCCTGCGGCGTGACCCCCATGCTCTCGAAAAACAACGCGCTGATCTTGCCGGTTGCATTGCCGCGCCGGTTTATCGCCACGCGCAACGGCGGCTTCTTTTGCACCAAATCGGACATGCTGCGAATGCCGTGCTTTTCGGCGAAATCCTTGGTCAGCAGCATGTAGTTGACCTGCGCGTCATAGAGGCGCGCCAGCCCGCGGACGTTCTTGATCGGCTCCTTGTAGGGCTCCTCGCCCTTGAGACCGATATCGACTTCGGTGTCGAGCGCGATTCCCATCGGCACGGCGCCTTTCGAGACCAACGGCAGGTTGGCGAGCCCGCCGCCGCCGGTCTGATAGGTGATCGTCGAGCCTGGATATGCGGCCGAGACTGCCTGATCGACCCCGACGCCGAGCGCCGACCACAGGCCGCCGGCGCTGG
>DATFES010000126.1:0-13892 GCA_035250945.1 Alphaproteobacteria bacterium
CTCGCCCGAGCTCTTGCGCGTCATCGCGACCTTGATGCCGGTCTCCTTTTCGAAAGCCGTGACGACGGCGCGGCACCATTGCTCCTCCGGCGTGCAATAAAGCACCAAATTGCCTTGCGCGTTCGCCGCGGTCGGCGCCAATGCGACGATCGCCGCGAATCCTGCGGCGGCGACTGCAAGGCGCGGGGTTGCAATCAGGCTGTACATTTGTCTCTCCTCCCTCGGTTGACACGGACTGTTCTTGAATCGGCGTCGGTTTCCTCGCCGCTTGCAGCCGTCCGCCGATGCTTCGGTTCAGGCGGCGATGCCAGTCGCTTGCGACAATGCCTCCCTTATGCCGGGTGAAGCGGCCAGCACGGGATTGCCTTGCGCAAGCCCGTCATTGGCGAGAAAATCGTTTACGGCGCCGCCCGCCTCGCGCACCAGCAGGATCCCGGCAAGCGCATCCCACGAGTTGATATGCAGCTCGCAGTAACCGTCCTGGCGGCCGTCGGCGACGTAGGCGAGACCGAGCGCACCGGAGCCCGAGCGCCGAAAGCTGGCGCCCGCGGCGACCACGCGCTCGAGCATCACGACATAGTCGGCAGCCGGGCGTCGCGTCGACCAGCCCAGCTCGATGACCGACTGGCGCAGGTCGCGCATCTCGCTGACCGTCATTGCCGCGCCGTTGAGCGTGGCGCCGCCGCCGCTGAGAGCCGCGAACAGTTCGTCGGCCATCGGGTCGTAGATCACGCCGATGGCGATCTGGCCCTCGCGCACGAAAGCGATCGACACGCAGAAATGCGCGATCCCGCGGGCGAAATTCGCCGTGCCGTCGATCGGATCGATGACCCAGACCTCGGGGCTGAAATGGCCGCCGCCTTCCTCGCCGAAAAACGTGTCGTCGGGAAACGCCTCGCCGAGCCGCGCGACGATCATCTTTTCCGTGTCGGCATCGGTCGCGGTCAGATAGTCCTGCGGCCCCTTGAGTTCGAACGACATGGCGCCGCGATCGAGAAAGCGGCGCCGCATGAATTGGCCCGCCTCGCGCGCCACCGCGCCCGCCGCAAGATACCGACGCTCCAAACCGCGCTTCGCCATCGCTGCTCGAACCCGTATGTGCTTGTTACAGTTTTGTTTCAGGCGAGACTCTTATGTCAGCCAACCGCCGGGCCCGTCAAACCAATTCGGGCCCGGCGGGTCGCCGGCCGTTTCAGTTCATCGTCGGCATGACGAATTCGGCGCCGGCGCGGATACCGGTCGGCCAGCGCGACGTCATGGTCTTTAGTCGGGTGAAAAAACGGACGCCCTCGGGCCCGTGCATGTGCATGTCGCCGAACAGCGAGCGCTTCCAGCCGCCGAAGCTGTGGAAGGCAAGCGGCACCGGAATCGGCACGTTGACGCCGATCATGCCGATCTTGGCCCGGCTGGCGAATTCACGCGCCGCATCGCCGTCGCGGGTGAAGATCGCAACGCCGTTGCCATACTCGTGATCGTTGACCAGCTTGAGCGCCGCCTCGAAATCGCCGGCGCGCACGACCGACAGCACCGGACCGAAAATCTCTTCCTTGTAGATTCGCATCGCCGGCTGCACCTGGTCGAAGAGGCAGCCGCCAATGAAAAATCCGTTCTCATAGCCTTGCAGCTTCAGTCCACGCCCGTCGACCACGAGCTTGGCGCCTTCCTGGACGCCGAGATCGACGTAGGAACGCACCTTGTCGAGATGCTGCTTGGTGACGAGCGGCCCCATCTCGGCATCGGCGTCGGTGCCCGGGCCGACTTT
Source organism: Alphaproteobacteria bacterium (assembly GCA_035250945.1). Lineage (GTDB taxonomy): Bacteria > Pseudomonadota > Alphaproteobacteria > CACIAM-22H2 > CACIAM-22H2 > DATFES01. The sequence goes on from DATFES010000126.1 coordinate 1,763, forward strand.
CAAGCCGCGCACGCGCGGCGCAAGACGATCGAGGAGCGCATCGCCCGCCTTGCCGACCGCGACGGCGACCGAGACCGCCATGCACCGCTCGCCGGCTGAGCCGTAGGCGGCGCCCATCAGCGCGTCGGTCGCCTGTTCGAGATCGGCGTCCGGCATGACGACCATATGGTTCTTGGCCCCGCCCAGCGCCTGTACCCGTTTATTGGCCGCGGTGCCGGTGCGATAGATGTATTCGGCGATCGGCGTCGAGCCGACGAAGCTCACCGATTGCACGCGCGGATCGGCGAGGAGCGCGTCGACCGCCTCCTTGTCGCCGTTCACCACGTTGAAGACCCCGGCGGGCAGACCGGCTTCGGAAAGTAGCTCGGCGAGCCGGAGCGGGCACGAGGGGTCTTTCTCCGATGGCTTCATGACGAACGTATTGCCGCAGGCGATGGCGATGGGGAACATCCACATCGGCACCATCGCCGGAAAATTGAACGGCGAAATTCCCGCGCATACGCCGAGCGGCTGGCGCACCGACCACGAATCGATGCCGCGCCCGACGTTTTCGGTGAATTCGCCCTTGAGCAGGTGCGGGATGCCGCAAGCGAATTCGACCACCTCGAGCCCGCGGGTGACCGAGCCTTTGGCGTCGGAAAGGATCTTGCCGTGCTCGGACGTGATGATGCGCGCGAGTTCATCCATGTGCCGTTCGACGAGCTCCTTGAAGCGAAACATAACGCGCGCGCGTTGTAGCGGCGGAGTCGCCGCCCAGCCGGCGAACGCGGCCTCGGCCGCCGCGATCGCTGCGCCGACCTCGGCCGCCGCAGCAAACGGCACGCGGGCGGCGATCTCGCCGGTGGTCGGATTGAAGACATCGCCGAAGCGGCCGCTCTTGCCCGCTGCCTTGGCGCCGTTGATGAAGTGATGCAGCGTCGACGTCATGATACGGCTTCCCTCGCGTTTTGCCGCGCCTGCCAGAGGCCGATCACGCGGCGGTACTTCTCGGCGATCACCGCGACCGCGGCATCGTCGCCGATGCGGCCGGCGAACCAATCCTCGGCCGCGCTCCAAAAGATATGCCGCCCGACGGCGAAGCCGCGCACCAGCGGCTCGTCACGGGCGGCGCCAAACGCGGCCTCCAATCCGCGATCGTCGGCGTCGATCCCAAGAATGACGACACCGCGACAATGCGGATCGTGGGCGCGGATCTTCTCGCCGATCGTCCGCCAGCCCGTTGAGGAGGCGAGCGGCGGCAGTTTCCACCAATCGGGCTGGACGCCGGCGGCATAGAACGTATCGACCGCGCGTGCCAGCGCATCCGCCAGCTCGCCGTTGCGCACGTTCGGCGGAACGATTTCGAGCAAGAGTTCGTGCCCGGTGCCGACGCAGGCGCGAAACAGCCCCGCCACCCGTTCCTCCTGCAGGGCGCGCAGCGACGGCGGATCGTCGGGGTGGTAAATCACCAGGCACTTCACGACGTGCTCGAGCGGCCAGGTGCGCAGCGTCAGCGCCGGGTCGGGGCCGTGCTCGAATTCGAGCGGCGTTGCGCCCGGGCGCTCGACCGGTCGTGCAAGCCACAGATTGGCCCCCGACAGCGCATAGAGCGTGTTGCGGCCGTAGCGATCGTCGACGATCGCCCCGGCGCCTTCCGTTCCCGCCGCGCCGCGCCGCGCCGCCTCGGCGATCAGCTCCTTGAAGCGCACGACGCGCCTGCAGCCGACGCCATTTTGACGCGCCAGCGTCTCGAATTGGAGACGATGATCGAAAGCCAGCGCGCAGATTTGCCGCCACTTGCCGCGCCGCGTCGTGACGCGATGGAGATAGGAAATGCGCGCGTCTTCGTGCGCCTTGGTGATCGTCTTGGCGCGCGACAGGAAATCTTGCAGCTCGACCCAGGTCGGCATCGCCGGCGCGCATCCATGACGCGACACGACCAGCGCGCCGCAGGCGTTGGCGTACATGCACGCGGTCGGCCAATCGGCGCCGCCGAGCCAGCCGCGCAGCAATCCCGCCATGAAGCCGTCGCCGGCGCCAAGCACGTTGTAAACTTCGACCGGAAATCCCGGGCCGACGATGCCGTCCTCGATGGTTGCGGGAATGGCGCCGGTAAAAACCACGCAACCTTGGGGCCCGCGTTTGACGACGATCGTCGCGCTTGAGACCTCGCGCAGTCGGCGCAGCGCGGCCAGCGTGTCAGTCGATCCGCCGGCGATATGAATCTCTTCCTCGGTGCCGACGATCAGATCGCACATCGGCGCGATCGATTGCAGGTGGGCCGAAACGCCGCCCGAGGCGACGAAGCGCCGCTCGCCAAGTCCGTGGCCGGTGAGGCCCCACAGCACCGGTCGATAATCGATATCGAGCGCGACTTTTGTCCCCGCCGCACGCGCGTAGCGCATCGCGGTCCGGCTCGTCGCGTCGGTGCTCGCGGTCGAGAAATGCGTGCCGGTGACCACCAGCGCCTTCGCTTTGGCTAGGAACTCCGGGCTGAAGTCGTCCGGCGCCACCGCCATGTCGGCGCAGTTTTCGCGATAGAAGATGAGCGGGAAGGTCTCTTGATCGCGAATCCCCAAAACAACAAGCGCGGTCAGTCGCGAAGCGTCGGTCCTGACGTGGCTTACGTCGACGCCCTCGGCGGCGAGCGTCTCGCGCACGAAGCGGCCCATGTGCTCGTCGCCGACGCGGGTCAGCATCGCCGGCTTGAGGCCAAGCCGCGCCGCACCGACTGAAATGTTCGCCGGACAGCCGCCGAGATATTTGGCGAACGATCCCATGTCCTCGAGACGGCCGCCGACCTGCTCGCCGTAAAGATCGACGGCGGCGCGACCGAGGGCGATGAAATCGATGGGACGCGCGGCGGCCGGCGCCTCAGGCATCGCGGTCGAGTCCCTTCGGAAGCCAGATCGCCGCATCTTTTTCCATCGTCCAGCGATGCTCGGCGGTGAACTCCGGAACCGTATACGGATTGCCCGGCAGGTGCCGGATGACCCAGGCGTAGTACATGCCGTAGCCGGGCGCCGCGCATTGCGCGTGATCGTTGCCGGAGAGAATCTTCACCGTGTCGTTCTGACGTACCCGAAAGACATGCTCGCCGTGCTCGGCGTGGCCGTAGCCTTGCGGATGGGTGAAGCGGTAGTGGTAAATCTCGGGCTGCGGGTGATGATGGGGCGGGTAGCTCGACCATCGCCCCGGCAGCGTGATCACTTCACCGAGCACAAGCTCGGCGTTGGAATCGGCGCGCGTGCGATCGAAGATGGTCCGCACCAGCCGCAGACACGCGCCGCCGACTTGACCCTTGCCGCGCTGCTCGTCGGCGGTATCGCCCGGTAGGTAGATCGCGGCGGCGAAGCGTTTCTGGTTGGCGCAGCGGTAAATCGTGAACTCGGTGGCCTGGCGCGCGGCGATGCGGATTTCGGTCCCGGCGGAGATGTGCACGCACGACGGGCCGTCGTCGAAGAGCGATGATCGTTTCATGTCGGCGCGGCGGTTGTCGACGGCGACTGTCGCGGCGCCGGACATCATGAGATAGGCGGTTTCGTTCGCCGCCGTGGCGACATGCTCCTCGCCCGCGCGGAGCACCATGACCGCGAGCCCGAGCGCCGTCGGCTCATCGGGATCCGCGAATGAGGTGATGTCGGTGACGCCCGGCGCGAACCCGGCGCGATGTTCGGTGATGTGGGTGCTCATGGCTTCAATTCGGTCGGTTTTCGAGGTGGTGCCCGAAGGCGACGATGAGCGACTGCGCGAGACACATCGGCGCGACCAGCGAGCGGAACGGCTGGCCGCGATCCTCGGCGATTTCGAAATGAATAGTCGCCGGCTTGGCCACCGGACTCAACGGCGTGTCGGTAATGGCGACGATCTTGACGCCGCGCGCGGCGCAGGCATCGACCACATGAACGACCTCCGGCGCGTAATCCTTGAAGCTCGCGACGACAAGCGCATCGTCGCGGCCAAGGAGCTTGGCGCGGTCGGCGACCATGCCGCCGACGCTGTCAAGCAGGGTGGCGCGCCGATCGAGGCGCGTCAGGGCGTAATGAATGTAGTAGGCCACTGGAAACGCGCGTCCTTGCGCTAGAACCGACAGTTCGCGCGCTTTCGCCATCAGGCGGACCGCGCGGTCGAGATCGTCGGCACGGATCGTTTCGTGCAGATGCTCGAGCGCGGCAATGCCGTCGCGCACGAAGCGTTCGAGGACGGCGACCGGACGCATCGCCGACCCGCCTCCATCGACCTTGACTTGCTGCAATGCGGCGATGCGGTCGCGGTAGCTAGCCGCGCCCGCCAAAAGGCGCAATCGAAACAACTGCTGCATCTCGCTGAACCCGTCGAAGCCGAAGGAATTGGCGAAGCGCACGATGCTCGACGGCTGTACGCCGGCGCGCTCGGCGATGACCGCGACGGTCCCTAGCGCCATGTCATTGGGATGATGCAACGCAAACTCGGCGATCTGCTGCAAGCGACCGGACAGGTCGCCGTAGCGTCGCGCGATCTGCGACTTGAGCTCCTCGAAATCACGCGGCGCGCGCATGACGGCGTTTTTCCCGATCCCCATTGCCCGCAGCCAGCCACGTTCGCCGGCGGCGCTGTCATATTTTTGCAATCTGTTCGGCCGCGAAGTCATGGCCGAGGCGCGTTTTGCTTTGACACGCCAGTTTAGAACACATATTCTCTTTTGCAAAGAAAATAGAATAAACCTTCTTGGGGAGGAAGGCAGCGTGGCTGCTGACAAGCAACGCATCGGTTTCATCGGCGTCGGGCTCATGGGACACGGCATGGCCAAGAATCTGTTGGCCAAAGGATACGCCGTGACGGTGGTTGGCCACCGCAATCGCGCCCCGGTCGAAAGCCTGCTTGCCAAGGGGGCGAGCGAGGCAAAGTCGCCGGCCGAAGCGGCCAAGACCGCCGACATCGTGCTGATGTGCGTCACCGGCTCGCCGCAGGTCGAAGAGACCGTTTACAAGGCCGGTGGATTGTTGGAAGCGGCGCGTGGCGGTCTTATCGTTGTCGACTGCTCCACCAGCGAGCCGGATTCGACCGCGCGTATTGCCGCCGACTTCGCTAAGCGTGGCGCGACGTATGTCGACGCACCCCTTACTCGCACGCCAAAGGAGGCGGAGGAAGGCCGGCTCAACGTTTTGGTCGGCGCCGACGCGGCGACATTCGAAAAGTTGCGTCCGGTGTTGTCGGCGTTCGCCGAGAATGTTTTTCACGTCGGCGGCAGCGGCGCCGGCCACAAGACGAAGCTGTTCAACAATTTTCTCGCGCTCGGGTTCGCTTCCCTGCTCGCCGAGGCGTTGGTCGGCGCAGCGAAAGCCGGCGTGAATCTCGATGCGCTCTACAAACTGGTGAGCGCGGGCCCGATCAGCAACGGACTGTTCCAGATGATCGTACCCAACGCGCTCAAAGGCGACTTCGCGCAAATGAAGTTCGCCATCGTCAATGCAGCAAAGGACTTGCGTTACTATACGCACATGATCGAAAGCGCGGGCAGCACCGCGTTTCTCGCCGAGTGCATCCACCAGAACCTTGTGCAGGCGGTGGCCCTCGGGTTCGGCGAGAAGTTCGTTCCCTCGCTCATCGAAGCGCAGGCGAAGGTCAACGGCGTCAAGATCGGCGGGTGATCCCGCCCTTCGCGACGAAACGGGAGGATGGCGCATGGCCACCAAGATCAAGCCGACGCCGAAGGCCGGAGACCCTGGCTTCGCCAAAGGCAAGTTCCACCTCACGCATGAGAAAGACGCGTACTGGGACACCGGCTTGCGCGAGTATTTCGCCTACCGCGATCTCGGCATGGTCGAGGCGACGGGCGGCAAGGTCCGCGCGCACGTCATCCGGCCAAGCAAGCCGTGCGACAAGCCCGGCGACCTGCATCTTCACGAGCTCGATTTTCAGATGGTGTACGTGCTCAAGGGATGGGCGCGGGTTCACTTCGAAGGCATCGGCGAGCGTCGCCTCGAGCCCGGTTCATGCATGTACCAAGAGCCCGGAATACAGCACCGTGTGTTGGAGTATTCCGCCGACTACACGGTGATCGAGATCACCATTCCGGCCGATTTCGAAACGGTCTCGATCGCGCCGTGACGGGCGGCGATCGAGGTCCGACTATCGATTGGGGGAGCACCAAGAGCCAGAACATCGCCGGCGAGAGTTTTCCGCCGACGGGAACGCAAAACGGCACACGCGACGAACGTCTTTCACCAATTCTTTAGGGAGGAAGCGATGAAAGTCAGGGTAACGCGGCGCAGATTGCTGATGGGAACGGCGGCCGCCACGGTCGGCGCCGGATCCACGTTCTTCGGTCCGTGGAAGCACAATCGCGTTTGGGCGCAAAAGACCGACAAGCCGATCCTCATCGGCCTGACGCACGATGCGTCGGGACAGTTCGCCAATAGCGGACAGGCCGAGATGCGCGGCACGGTCATGGCGCTCGAGGAGATCAACGCCAAGGGCGGCGTGCTCGGACGCAAGCTCGCGTATATCTCGGCCGACACCGAGACGACGCCGTCGACGGGAACGCGCATCGCGCAGCGCATGATCACCCGTAACGAGGTGGCGTTCCTGGTCGGCGCGATCCAGTCGGGCGTCGCCAACGCCATCGGCCAGGTGGCGCAGAAATACGGCGTCGTCTATTTCAACACCAATTCGAGTTCGCCGACCGAGGCGGGCAAGGATTGCCAGCGCTGCAAGTTCGTCTGGGACGGCACCGGCGCCAATTTCTCGCTCGCCGCGGCGTCGAACGCCATCAAGACTTTCGGGAAAAAGTGGCTGCTGCTGACCAACGATTACGTTTGGGGCCATAACACGTCGAAGGCGACCCGCGAGATCGCCACGCAGTTCGGCGCCGGAATCAGCGACGAAATCCTCGTGCCCGTCGGCACGCGCGACTTCTCGCCGATCCTGCTCAAGATCCAGCAGGCAAAGCCCGACGTGGTGGCGGCGGCGGTCGGCGGCGACGACTTCAAGGTGATGCGGCAGCAGGTGGTCGATCTCAAGCTCGACCGCGCACCTGCCTGGCTGAACAACCAGCAGGATTGGCCGGACGTCTACGGGCTCGGGATCGAGTCGGTATTCGGGGTCTTCGGCACGACCTGGTACCACAAGCTAGCGCTTCCGGGCGTCGAGGATTTGGTCAAGCGCTACCAGGCGCGCTGGCCCGACACCCGCATCGACGTTCCCGGCAATGTTTTCTACAACGGCTACGTCGCGATGTGGGAACTGGCCAGGGCGATCGAGCGGGCAGGCAGCACGAACAACCTCAAGGTCATTCGCGCCCTCGAGGGTCATCGCATGTCGGCGAAGGACCGCATGCAGCACTTCGATGCCGTAATCGATCCCGAGACGCATCACGTGCAGCAGACGATCTATCTCGCCACCGGCAACGACAAGCCGGTCGACAAGACCGACTACTTCAAGATCCTGAGCTGGGCGAAACCCGAAGAGGTGCAGGACGCGAACGAACGCAAGACCTGCAAGCTTCAGGCCTACGCCGACACCCCGAGCTACGAGCAGTAGCCGGAACGCAAGGGGACCGGGGCCGCACCGAAAACGCGGCCCCGGCGATTCGCCGCGGCGCCGGCCGCGCCCCGGAGAGCGAATGGACTTCATCTATCAACTCCTGCCGCACCTGGTGAACGGCCTGGCGCTCGGCCTGCTGTTCGCGCTGGTCGCCCTCGGCTTCATGCTGATCATCGGCGTCATGGAGGTGATCAACCTCGCCCATGGCTCGCTATTCGCGCTGGGAGCCTATGTCGCGATCGTCTTCATCTCGCCCGACGGCGGAATCGGGCTGGCGATGCTCCAGGACTATTACGCGTTGCCCGTCGCCTGGCGCTTCGTCGTCGCGTTGGTCGGGGCGCCGCTCGTCGTCGCCGTGGTCGGCATGGCGCTCGAGGTTTGCCTGCGCCGGACCTACGGCAAGGACCCGCTCTATGGCCTGCTCCTGACCTTCGGCGCCGCGCTGGTGATCGAGGAGACGATCCGTCTCATCTGGGGGCCGACCGAGCGCTTCATCGAGGTGCCGCGCGCCATCACCGGCGCGGTGCTGGTTGGCGACCTCATCTACTCGAAGTATCGTTTTTTCGCCTCGGTCTTCGCCATCGGCATGATCCTCGTGCTTTGGCTGTTCCTGCAGCGCACGCCCTACGGCGCGCTGATCAAGGCCGGTGCGCACGACAGCGAAATGGTCCGCGCGCTCGGCGTCAACCTCACCCGGCTCCGATTGTTCGTCTTCGCCTTCGGCACGGCGCTTGCGGCGATCGCCGGAATCATCATGGGCCCGATCTGGGGCGTGCGACCGCACGTCGGCGTCGACGCCGTAGTGCCGGCCTTCATCGTCATCGTGCTCGGCGGTGTGGGCAGCTTCTGGGGCGCGGTCGTCGCCGGGCTCCTGGTCGGCATGGTGATCGGACTCACTGGCGCCTACGCCACCGACATCTCGCTGGTATCGATGTATCTCCTGCTGATCGCCGTCGTCACCTTCCGCGCCCGCGGGCTGTGGGGCAAGAAGAGCGTCCTCGAGGTCTAGCGCCATGGTCGATGCGTTCCGCAAGATCGACGGGTGGCTGACGCCGCAAATGCTGGCCGCGTTCGTGATTTTCGGCACGATGCCGTACTGGATCGGCCCGATCGGGCTTTACCAATATCTCGGCATCGAGATCCTGATCTGGTGCATCTTCGCCCTCGGCTTCAACCTGTTGCTAGGCTACACCGGCTTGCCGTCGTTCGGCCATGGCGCGTTCTTCGGCATTGGCGCCTATGCGCTCGGACTGACGCAGTTCAACTTGACCGAAAACCTGTGGGTCGGCCTGGCGGCGGCGACGTTGATCGGCGCGCTATTCGGCGGCGCGGTGGCGTGCTTTCTGTCGCACCGGCGCGGCATCTATTTCGCCCTGATGACGATCGCCTTCGGGCAACTTTTCTTTTTCATCGCCAGTAAATGGACGTCGGTCACCAAGGGCGAGGACGGGCTGCTCAACATCAAGCGATTGCCGGTCGACCTCGGCGTGGCCAGCTTTTCGACGAGCTCGAACACGGCGTTCTACTACCTCGTCCTCGCCTGCTTTGTGGTCGTCACGGTGTTCTTGTGGCGCCTCATCCATTCGCCTTTCGGCAAGGTGTTGCAGGCGATCCGCCAGAACGAAACCCGCACCGCCTTTCTCGGCTACAACGTCTTTCTCTACAAATGGGCGAGTTTCACCCTGTCATGCGCCGTCTCGGGATTGGCTGGCGGACTGTTCGCCATGGCCCAGAGCGGCGCGTTCGTCCAGGCGCTCAGTCTGCAGTGGTCCGGCGTCGTGGTGCTGATGACCCTGCTGGGCGGCGGCTTCGTCAGTTTCTGGGGCCCGGTGGTCGGCACCGTAGTGTTCTTCGTCGCGCGCGACCTGCTCGGCGCTTACACCGAGACCTGGCTTCTCTGGTACGGGCTGATGTTCATGGCCTTCGTCATGTTCAAGCCCGAAGGAATCGTCGGCATTTGGCAGGATGCGGCGCATCGCCTGCAACGCCGCGATCGGCGGCTGCCCGCACGCTCGCTCGCGGAATTGTGGAGATAGCCGATGGCGCTGTTCGAGGCCGCGCATCTCCACAAGCGCTTCGGCGATCACGTCGTGCTGGAGGAGATCAACCTCAGCTTCGAGGAGGGGAAGCTGAGCGGAATCATGGGCCCGAACGGCGCCGGCAAGACGACATGCTTCAACGTGCTCACCGGTCGCTACCGGCCGGATCGCGGCAAGGTCGTCTTCGCCGGCGAGGACATCACGGGGTTGCCGCCGCGCGCAATCGCGCGCAAGGGTATTTCACGCTCGTTCCAAATCATGAACGTGTTCGATCAGTACACGGCGCTCGAAAACGTCCTTCTGGCGCTACCCGAACTGCGCCGACGCGGCTTCAACATGGTGCGCGACGTGCGCCGCGACACGTCGGCCCGCGACAAAGCAGCCGGCGTACTGGCGCGTGTCGGGTTGCGCGGCAAGGAGAACGAGCTGGCGCGGAACCTGTCCTATGGCGACCGCCGGGCGCTCGAGATCGGCATCGCATTGGGCGCCGATCCGCGGCTGCTGTTCCTCGACGAGCCGACTTCGGGGCTGGGCGCGGAAGGCACGGGGCGCTTGGCCGACCTGGTGCGCGAACTCAAACGTGGGTTGACGGTCGTCGTCATCGAGCACGATATGCATTTCCTTTTCGGCATTGCCGACCGGATATCGGTGATCCATTGGGGCCAGGTGATCGCCGAGGGAACGCCGGCCGAACTGCGGCAAAACGCCTGGGTGCAGGCGTCGAACCTGGGGAAGCTGGCATGATCCTCGATATCGCCGGCATCGACACCTATTACGGCGAGACGCAAGCGCTGTTCGATGTCTCGCTCGGCGTGGACGGCGGCGAGGTTTTGGCGCTGCTCGGCCCCAACGGCGCGGGCAAGACGACGACGCTCCGCTCGATCCTCGGCCTGACGCCAGCGCGATCGGGCCACATTCGCTTCGACGGCGTCGAGATCACCCGCCGCCCGACGCATGAAATCGCCCGCGCCGGCATCGCTTGGGTCCCCGACGATCGCCGCATTTTTCCGACGCTGACCGTCGAGCGGAATTTGTCGATCGCCATCAAAAAGACGCGGTTTCGGCCGTGGGGTTTCAGGGAAGTGTGCGAGATCTTCTCGCCGCTGCAGTACCTGGGCGCGCGCGAATGCGAAAATCTTTCCGGCGGCGAGATGCAGATGGTGGCGATCGCCCGCGCGCTACTGGGGTCGCCGGGGCTCGTGCTGTTCGACGAACCGTCTCAAGGCCTGGCGCCGCGCATTGTCGACATCGTGCTCGAGACGATTCGACGGCTGCGGGCCGAAGGCATCGCCGTATTGCTGGTCGAGCAGAACGCCGAAACGGCGCTGTCCGTCGCCGACCGCGTCGTCGTCCTCGATCTTGGCCGCGTGGTTTACAAGGGTCCGGCCGCCGAGCTGCATGGCGACCGCGCGCTGCGCAAGCAACTCCTTGGGGTGTGACGATGCCCTCGAACATTCCCATCCTGGCGATCGAAGGCGTCAAGAAGCGGTACACGATGGGCTGGCCGCGGCGGCGCGTCACTTTTTCGTTGCAGGCGGACATGGCGTTCGACGCGCCGGCGATCATCGGCGTGATGGGGCCGAATGGCGCCGGCAAGACGACGCTGTTCGAGATGATGACCGGCAGCAACCGACCGACCGCCGGCCGCGTGTTGTGCATGGGGCGCGATATCCACCGCGTGAAGTACCGCGAGCGCGACCGCCTGGCGATTCACTATCACCAATCGTATCAAGTGCGCCGCTTTCGCCGCACCGTGCCCTCGGTTTTCCTGACGCCGGCGGGCTCCGACTATCCGATGGTCCATCTTTTCGACGAACCGCAGTTCAACACGCAGGACGGCTACATCGGCTTCATGCTCGATTTCTTCCGGCGACTGCGCGGCGATGGTCGGCTGGTCTTCGTCTGCCTGCATCCGACGGCGCACTACCACCTCGACATCATGCGCGAAATCTGCGAGCGCTTCCTGTTCGTCGACGGCGGAACGGTCAAACCGATCGTGGATTTCGCCAGCTTCGCGGCACATCCCGACGTTCGACGCTATCTGGGCGACCTGGCGCCGGCATGAACCGCCCGCGATCTCCGGAGACGCCGTGAGCGCGACGCGCCGCAGAGTGGCGATGGTGACCGGCGCCGCGGGCGTCATGGGCAAGGCGGCGGCGCGGTTCCTGATCGAGGATGGATTTCGTCTCGCGCTGGCCGATCTCGATCGGACGCGGCTCGATGCGGCGGCGCGCGAGCTGGGCGAGGGGTCGCTTGCCGTAGCCTTCGACGTGTCGGACTTCAAGGCGGCCGAGGCGGCGTGCGGACACATCGCGGACGCGCTGGGTCCAGTCGACGTGCTGGTGAACAACGCCGGAATCCTGTCGAACCACAAGGCGGCCGACACGACGCCCGAAGAATGGCATCGCGTCCTGGGCGCCAATCTTGACGGCGCCTTCTATCTGTCGAAGCTGCTGCTGCCGGGGATGAAAGAGCGGCGCTGGGGCCGCATCGTGAATACGTGCTCGCTGGCCATGAAATCGGGCGGCCTCACCGCCGGAACGGCCTACACGACGTCGAAAGGCGCGCTAGCGGCGTTGACCTTTTCG
>DATFES010000166.1:0-2146 GCA_035250945.1 Alphaproteobacteria bacterium
GCCGGCGGCGAGCCGGGCGCGATAGGCGGCGAGCGGACCGTCGGTCATCGGCGGCGGGCGTTACGCGAACAGAGCGGGTCAACGCCCGCGCCGGCACAATAGCGGCTGGCGGTCGATTGTAAAGCGAACGCTCCGAAGGAAGCCTATGGAGCGACCGAAGTCGGCGGCGGCAAGGCGATGCCGCGCGCCGTAGCGACCTCGCGCAAACGGTCGGGCCGGTCGGTGATGATCCCGTCGACGCCGAGCTCGATCATCTGCGCCATGTCCTCGGGCGCATTCACCGTCCACGGCACGACCTTGAGCCCGAGCGCCTTCGCTTCGGCGAGCGTCGCTTGCGTCAGGTTACGGAAGAACGGGGACCATACCGCGCCGCCCGCCGCCTTGACCAGCTTCGGCGTCGAGCCCCCATGCTCGTCGATGTCGAGTCCCGCCGTCCACGGCGAGGCGCCGGCGAGCCCGCGGCGAAGGTTATCGAGCGATCGCGATTCGATGGTCAAGTAAACCGTCGCGATCTCCGGGGCCAGGCTCTGCACGCGCCGCAACGTCCGCCAATCGAACGATTGGATGGTGACGCGCGCGGCCATTTCCGCGTCGCGCACGGTCCTGATCAAGGCGTCGGTCATCGCTTCCGGCGATTCGGTCAGTTCCGGCTTCTCCGGATTGATTTTGGTTTCGATGTTGAAGCGCACCGCCTCGTTGCCGGCGCGGCGAGCGAGATCGAATACCTCGACGAGGGCCGGAATGCGCGCGCCGTCGACCGGCTGCTGTTCGGGAAATTGCTCGGAGTACCGCGTCCCGGGCTTGATGCGGCCGACGTCGTACCGCTTGATTTCGGCGAGCGTCAGCGCCGCGATCGTTGGACCCGGACCGGCCAGATATTGACCATCGGGGCCGCGCGTGATGTCGGGATTGAGCGCCGGATCGTGCGCCACGACAACCACGCCGTCGCGGCTCAAGCCGATGTCGAGCTCGAGCGTCGTGACGCCGATCGAGAGCGCGCGCGCGAAGGCCGGCAGCGTGTTCTCCGGCGCCAAGCCGCGCGCTCCGCGATGGCCTTGCAGGTCAAATGCGTCCGCCGGCAGAGCGACGACAACCGCCGCCAGCGTCGCCAAGAGTCGTATGCAGAGCGCGTGCCAGATCATGCGCATGACCCGCGCCGGGGTGGCCTCACGCACTTTATTCCGCAGCGGCGACGCGCTTCTCGCGCGCGTACTGGATCAAGCAATCGTCGGGCAGCACCGCGATCGGCGTGAAATCGTGATTAGCGATCCAGGTCGGCCGCTTGAACCGCCGGATGGCGTTGTCGCAACGATTGAGCGACAGATAGACGATCCAGCGCGACCATGGCGTCAGGTTGCTGCCCGAGGCATGAACGAGATTGCCGTGAAACATCAGGAGCGAGCCGGGCAGACCCTTGGGCGCGACGATGCCGCCTTCTTCGACGAGCCGGGTTATGGTCGCGTTGTCGATCGTCCACAGCGGATAACTCGTCGTCGTGACGTCGTGCCCGGCCTCGAGACGCCCCTGGCGATGGCTCTTGGGGATGAACATCAGCGGGCCGTTGAACTCGTTCGCCTCGGCAAGAAACAGCGCGATATTCATCGCCTTGGGCGTCGGCATGTCGTCGTCGGCCGCCCACGTTGCGTAGTCCTGGTGCCACTGCCAAACCGCGCCGTCGAACGCCGCCTTGGCGTTGATCTTGAACTGGTGCATGTAAAGCTTGTCCGATCCGAGGAGCTGAATCCCCGGTTCGACCAATCGCGGATGACGCGCCAGGATCGCATAGACCTCGTTCCAGGTCTGCACATAGAAGGCCGTCCGCGGGGCGTTCGAGCCTTTCTCGCGGATCACCTGCGGCCGGTCGTCGGTGAGCAGTTTCGGGACCTCGGCATTGAGCAGGTCCATTTCCTGCGGCGAGAATACGCTCGGTAAAAACAGATAGCCTTGCTCCTCAAACTCGGCGATCTGGGCGGGTGTTAGCTTCATTTTGCGTCTCCTCCCGAGGCGCGCACCGGGGGCCGGTTCAGGCGCTGATGCGTCGTTTCGATTCGTCGAGCACGGCGAGTTCGCCGGCGAGTTCGCGCGCCGCGCGCTCGGCGTGCGCGCGCGCCAGCCGTTCGGCGCGCGGAGCGTCGCGGCCGATCAC
>DATFES010000178.1:0-2072 GCA_035250945.1 Alphaproteobacteria bacterium
CTCGGCATCACCGCCTTCCTGGTGATCGCGGTGACGCTGTCGCTGCTGGTGTTCGTCGGCGAGGCGGTGCGCGACGCCTTCGATCCGCGCAAAACGTTCCGCTAAACGAGGCTCGGACGTGGTTTCCACGCAAGACGGCAACCTGCTCGAAATCGAGAATCTGTCGGTGGCCTTCGACGTCGGCGCCGGACGGCCGTTTCTCGCCGTCGATGGCGTGTCGTTCGACATCGCCAAGGGCGAAACTGTGGCGTTGGTCGGCGAGTCGGGCTCGGGCAAATCGGTGACGGCGCTGTCGGTGCTACAGCTCCTGCCCTATCCGCTCGCCAAGCACCCGGCTGGCAGCTCGATTCGCTTCAAAGGCGCGCAACTGGTCGGGGCCGGCGAATCGGTGTTGCGCGAAATTCGCGGCAACCGCATCGCCATGATCTTCCAAGAGCCGATGACGTCGCTCAACCCGCTGCACACCATCGAGCGACAGGTCGGCGAGATCCTGACCATCCACAAGGGCTTCGGACCGGCGGCGGCGCGGACGCGAATCGTCGAGCTCCTGCGCCTTGTCGGCCTCGGCGAACAGGCCGACAAGCGCCTTGACGCCTACCCGCACCAGCTCTCGGGCGGTCAGCGGCAAAGGGTGATGATCGCCATGGCGCTCGCCAACGAGCCCGATCTGCTGATCGCCGACGAGCCGACCACCGCCGTCGACGTGACGATCCAGGCGCAGCTTCTTCGCTTGCTGCGCGAGCTGCAGGCCAAGTTCGGCATGGCGATCCTCTTCATCACCCACGACCTCGGCATCGTGCGCAAGATGGCGAACCGGGTCTGCGTCATGCAGAAGGGCCAGATTGTCGAGCGCGGTCCGGTCGGGGCCGTCTTCGGCGACCCGCAGCACGAATATACGCGACATCTCCTTGCCGCCGAGCCGAAGGGCAAGCCGGCGCCGACGCCGCACGACGCCCGCCCTTTGATCGAGGCCAAGGACGTGCGCGTCTGGTTTCCGATCAAGGGCGGACTGCTGCGGCGCGTGCAGGGCTACGTGAAGGCGGTCGACGGCGTCGATATCGATCTGCGCGAGGGCGAAACGCTGGGCGTCGTCGGCGAATCGGGCTCGGGCAAAACGACGCTCGGCCTGGCGCTCCTGCGCCTCGAGCAGGCGCAGGGGCGAATCGTCTTCGATGGCCGTGAGATCCAGGATTTGCGGACCGGCGCGCTGCGGCCGCTGCGGCGCGGGATGCAAATCGTCTTCCAGGATCCGTTCGCCTCGCTGTCGCCGCGGCTATCGATCGGCCAGATCGTCGAGGAGGGGCTCAAGATTCATCGCATCGGCTCGGCCGCCGATCGCGAGGCGATGATCGTCGCGGCGCTCGAGGAGGTACGTCTCGATCCCGAGACGCGGCACCGCTATCCGCACGAATTCTCGGGCGGCCAGCGCCAGCGCGTCGCCATCGCGCGGGCGTTGGTGCTCAAGCCGAAATTCCTCGTGCTCGACGAACCGACCTCGGCGCTCGACATGTCGGTGCAGGCGCAGATCGTCGATCTGCTGCGCGAACTGCAGGAGCGCCACCGGCTGGGCTATCTTTTCATAAGCCACGATCTGCGGGTCGTGAAGGCGCTCGCCGACGACGTATTGGTGCTCAAGGACGGCAAGGTGGTCGAGCACGGCCCGGCGCGCCAGATTTTCGAGGCGCCGCAGCAGGCTTACACCAAAGCGCTGATGGCCGCGGCGTTCGAACTGGAAGCGGTCGAGACCGGCGCCGTGCGGCAGTGAGCGCGATTCTTTTCATCTCCAAGGCCGACGACCCTAAGGCGTGGAGCGCCGCGCTCAAAAAGCGCCTCGCCGGGGCCGAGATTCGCATCTGGCCCGAGGTCGGCGACGTCGCCGCCATCGACGCGGCGGTGGTCTGGCGTTATCCGAAGGGCGATCTCAAGCGCTACCCCAATCTCAAGCTGATCTGCTCGCTCGGAGCCGGCGTCGATCACATCATGGCGGACGACGAGCGCCCGGCGGGCGTGCCGATCGTGCGCATCGTCGACCCCGATCTCACCCAGGGCATGTGCGAGTACATCCTGCTGTC
>DATFES010000224.1:0-3575 GCA_035250945.1 Alphaproteobacteria bacterium
GTTCGTCGAATACGCCAAGCCGCTATCGTCGGCGAAGTATGTGCGGATGGAGACGTTCAATCGTCCCGAAGTCGCGCCCGGCATGAAGGCTTCTTGGTATCCCTGGCCTTACGTCGAGGGGCTGACGATCGAGGAAGCGACAAACGAGCTGGCGCTGCTCGCCACCGGCGTTTACGGCAAGCCGATGCCGAAGCAGATGGGCGCACCCATCCGGCTCGTCGTGCCGTGGAAATACGGTTTCAAGTCGATCAAGTCGGTCGTGCGGTTCACGTTCACCGACCAACGACCGAAGAGCTTTTGGGAAGTCGTGCAGGGCGCGGAATACGGATTCTGGGCCAACGTCAATCCGAAAGTCTCGCACCCGCGTTGGAGCCAGGCGAGCGAGGAGCTCATCGGCGCCAACGGCAAGCGCGTCCCGACGCAGCTTTTCAACGGCTACGCCGATTTCGTCGCCCATCTCTACGCCGACAAGCAGAACGAGCGGCTCTGGGCCTAGACGATAGGCACTGAGCCGGCATCGAGCTCGGCAGCCCGCGACCGAATCCGCGGGCGCCCCGGCACGATCGGCTGCGTGGTTGCCCGCGCGCCACGGTGAGGGGTACTCTACACACTCGGGTGCACGCCGCTTAGGGACGCCAGCCGAGCCGCGCGGTCGCGCGCATCGGCGGCAGGCGGCGTGCGAGCCAAGAAGGGTAACCGGTGGCGGACGAGCGCGTCGATCGGCGACTTGCCGCAATACTAGCGGGCGATATTGCCGGCTATAGCCAATTAATGGCAGCCGACGAGGAAGGCACGCTCCGGCAGCTTAAGTTGCACCGTCTGGAATTGGTCGACCCCAAGATCACCGAGCATCGCGGCCGGATCGTCAAAACGACCGGCGACGGGATGTTGGTCGAGTTCGTCAGCGTCGTCGACGCCGTGCGCTGCGCGATCGATATCCAACGCGGGATGGTCGAGCGCAATACCGAGGTGGCGTCCGACAAACGCATTCAGTTTCGCATCGGCATCAACGTCGGCGACATCATCATCGACAGCAACGATATCTACGGAGACGGCGTAAACATCGCGGCGCGCCTCGAGGGGCTTGCCGAGCCGGGCGGCATCTACGTGTCGCGCACGGTCCACGAGCAGGTACGCGACAAGCTGAACTTCAGTTTCGAGGATCTGGGCGAGCAGACCGTCAAGAACATGGCGCGCCCGATCGGCGTCCACCGCATCCGTTTCGACGCGCACGGGCCAACGGCGACGAAGCCGGGCGCGGGCGATGCGAAAGCGGAGTTGTCGGCGACCGAGCGGCCGTCGATCGCCGTGCTGCCGTTCGTCAACATGAGCGGCGATGCCGAACAGGAGTATGTCGCCGACGGCGTCTCTGAGGACATCATCACCGGCCTGTCGAAGCTGCGCTGGTTCTTCGTGATCGCGCGCAACTCTTCGTTCACTTACAAAGGAATGGCGGTCGACGTGAAACGCGTCGCGCGCGAATTGGGCGTGCGCTATGTCCTCGAGGGGAGCGTTCGCAAGGGCGGCAATCGCGTTCGTATCACGGCCCAACTGATCGACGCGCCGACCGGCAATCATGTTTGGGCCGACCGCTACGACGGGGAGCTGAGCGACGTTTTCACGCTGCAGGACGAGATCACGCGAAAAGTGGTGGGCGCGATCGAGCCCAAGCTTCTCGAGGCCGAAGCGGCCCGCTCGCAAGGCCGCTCACCCGAGGATCTGGGCGCATGGGAGATGCTGATCACCGCAAATTCGCTGTTCTGGCGTCTTACGCCGGAGGAACGCGAAGCGGCGATCAATATTCTCCGGCGCGCGGTCGAGCGCTATCCGGGATATGCGCCGGCGCATAGCATGCTGGCGTTCGACCTTCTGGTTTCAGGCTACGCCGGATGGAGCGCATCCGACGCGCCGACCGAGGAGGCGGCTAAATTCGCGACGCGAGCAGCGCAACTCGACGGCAATGACCCGTGGGCACATCTGGCGCTCGGCTTCGTGGCCTTCATGAAACGGCGCACGAACGAATCGGCCGAGGAATTCCGCCGCGCGCTCGAACTCAACCCGAATTTCGCCGCCGCACATGGTTATCTCGGCTGGGCGCTGTCGTTCGATGGACAATGCGAACAGGCGATGCAGCACCTGGAGCAGGCGATTCGCATGAGCCCGCACGATCCACAGAACGTCATTTTCACTGGCGGCATGGCGATTTGCCATTACCTTTCGGGCCGCTTTGCGCAAGCGGTCGCCTTCGCCCGCAAGGCGCTTCAACAGCGGTCCGCATTCACGGCAGGAAATCGAATCTTCATCGCCAGTCTGGCCCAGGCAGGCGAGATCGACGAGGCCCGCGCGACATTGGCGCGGGCGAAGGAAGCGCATCCCGAACTCTCGATCGCCTGGATCGAGAAGCACGTTCCTTATACAGCCGGGCCGATGGCCAAGTTCGTCGAGGGCATGCGCAAGGCCGGACTCGAGTAGCGGCCACGCGCCGCTGGCGCCCTGGACAAGCGCAAGAACGCCACGCAAAGATGCGCCCGCGCGATGGCGGGCCGTCAGCGGGGGCATAATGGCATCATTTGATTTATCCGGCCGCGTGGTGGTGGTCACCGGCGGCAACGGCGGCATCGGGCTTGGCATGGCGCGCGGTCTCGCCGGCGCAGGCGCGGCGGTGGTCGTCGCCGCGCGTAACGCCGACAAGGGCGCCGCCGCCGTGGCGGACCTCGCGCGGCTAGGCGCCGACGCTGCGTTCATTGGCGTCGACGTCGCCGACCAGGCGTCGAGCCGCGCCATGGTCGCGCAAACCGCCGAACGCTTCGGGCGGCTCGATATCTTGATCAACAACGCCGGGATCAACGTACGCAAGCCGCCCGAAGACTACGCAGCCGAGGAATGGCGCGACATCATCGACATCAATCTCAAAGGGGCCTTCTTTTGCGCCCAGGCGGCGTATCCCGAAATGCGCCGCGCCGGCGGCGGCAAGATCGTCAACATCGGATCGATGACTTCGATCTTCGGCGTGCCGTTCGCGGCGCCCTATGCGGCGAGCAAGGGTGGCATCGTCCAGCTTACCCGCGCGCTGGCTACTGCGTGGGCGAAGGACAACATTCAAGTCAACGCGGTGTTGCCGGGATGGATCGACACCGATCTGACGAAGAAGGCGCGCCAACAAGTGGACGGGCTGCAAGAACGCGTCGTGGCGCGCACCCCGGCCGGCCGCTGGGGAGCGCCCGACGATTTCGCCGGGATCGCGGTGTTTCTCGCCGCGCCGGCGTCGGACTTCATCACTGGCGTCGCGATACCGGTGGACGGCGGGTATTCGATTCAGGGTTGACTGCTGGCGGGTTTTCGGCCGTTTCGCTGCGCGGCAGGCGGATTCGGACGGTGGTGCCGGCGCCGGGCGCGCTTTCGATCTCCAGCGATCCGCCGTGCAGCTCGACGAGATGCTTGGTCAGCGGCAAGCCCAGCCCTGTTCCCTCATGGCGCCGCGTCATCACGTTGTCGATTTGGCCGAACGGCGCCATCGCCTTGGGAATGTCCGCGGCCGCCATTCCGACGCCCGTGTCGCAGACGGCGATCTCGAT
>DATFES010000247.1:0-2588 GCA_035250945.1 Alphaproteobacteria bacterium
AGCGACCAAGCGACTGTTGGTGGAAAAGATTGCCAAGGATCTGACGAGAGTGCCGCTCTCCGCGCTCCCGGCGCGATTGCGGCCGATCATTCGCCGAAGGCCATTGACGGCGTGAGCATCGGAGCCGCGTGAATGCGGAGCATGGTGCTTCAGGCGGTCGGCCAGCCGCTGGTCGAGCGCAGTTCCGAAGCTCCGTCTCCTGGCCCGCATGAAGTCCTCATCGCCATCGCCGCATGCGGGGTGTGCCGCACCGATCTGCACGTTGTCGACGGCGAACTACCGGACCCGAAAATACCCCTCGTCCCGGGGCACGAAATCGTCGGCACGGTTGTCGCCGTCGGATCAAAGGTCGAACGGTTCCATCGCGATGACCGCGTAGGCGTGCCGTGGCTGGGCTGGACGTGCGGCGAATGCCGCTATTGCGCCGCCGGTCGCGAGAATTTGTGCGATCACGCCCGATTCACGGGTTATCAGATCGACGGCGGGTACGCCGATCTTGCGCTTGCCGACGAGCGCTATTGCTTCCCCATGGCGGTGGACAGCGACCTGGTGGCGGCGGCTCCACTGTTGTGCGCGGGTCTCATCGGCTTCCGCGCGCTCACCATGGCTGGCGATGCCATGCGGCTCGGCATCTACGGCTTCGGGGCTGCGGCGCATATCGTGGCGCAGGTGGCGCGCCATCAGGGGCGCCGGGTGTTCGCCTTCACCCGTCGCGACGATGGCGAGGCCCAGGCGTTCGCACACGGCCTCGGCGCCGAGTGGGCCGGGGGCTCGGACGAAACGCCGCCAGAGCCGCTCGACGCGGCGCTGGTTTTCGCACCGGTGGGCGCGCTGGTGCCTGCCGCATTGCGCGCCGTCGACAAGGGTGGCACGGTGGTCTGCGCCGGCATCCACATGAGCGACATCCCCGCCTTTCCCTATCGGATCTTGTGGCACGAGCGGATCGTCCGTTCGGTCGCCAATCTCACCCGCCGCGACGCGGAGGAGTTCTTGGCGCTGGCGCCTAAGGTCGCCATTCGCACCCAGACCCAGCGATATCCGTTGGCGGAGGCAAACCGGGCGCTCAACGATCTACGCCTGGGACGGCTGCATGGAGCCGCCGTACTGGTCCCGTGACGCCCTTGCCTGAGTCCAATTTTATCGGCAAATTCAACCGATAAACGGTCCAAGCTTTGATTCGATTTTAGGCATTGCGGCACGATGCGCCACGGCGGAGAACCATCCGGCTTATTGCTTCGCGATCTTGCCTACGGCAGTTGCCTTTGGACCGGCCTTTACGTGAGCGCGCTATACCTGCTCGAACACGTGTTCTGGGTGCGGCGAAGCGACGTTGCCTATGAGACGCTATGGAATTTCCACTACATCGTCAGCGTGCCATCAACGGCGATCGCCGGGCTTGGCGCGGTTTTCTGCGCGCTGCAGCTCTTCCAGCGCGAGCGCGACTGGCGGTTCGCCCCGCTGTCCGTCATCCTCGCCTTCGTTGTCAACACCCAGGACCGCACCTTGCTCAAGATCGGCGATTACGTCGTCAATCTGTTGCAAACGTTCGATCGTTACGAGCGCACGGCGTTGCCGTTTTGCGCGCTGGTCTTGTTGGTGTCGTCGCTGCGCTGGTTCGCGTTTCGCCGCCGTCGCGTCCTGTCGCGGCGGGCGAAGCTTCAGCCGACGACACCGGCGCCGGCCCGGGTCGAATCCGCTCACAACGCTTGATTTGCCGCAACGCCCGGTCGGACAATCGACTGGATATCGTTTACCCAGCCTTTAATACGGGATCGGCGCGGCAGCGCCATGCCAGAACCGTCAAGGAAAGGAAGGAACGCCATGCTCGCTCGCGACATTATGACGCGCGACGTTCTCGTCGTACGCCCGGACACCTCGGTCGCCGAAATCGCCAAGTTGCTGGTAAGCCATCATGTCAGCGCCGTGCCAGTAGTCGGCGACGGCAACGCGCTGGTCGGCATCGTCAGCGAGGGCGACCTGTTGCGACGGCCGGAGACGGGAAGCGGCAAGCGTCGGTCATGGTGGCTCGAGCTGCTCGCCGACACCGATACGCTCGCCCAGGAATATGCCAAGAGCCACGCCCGCAAGGCCCGCGACGTGATGTCGAAACATGTCGTCGGGGTAAGCGAGGACACTTCGGTCGGCGAGATCGCGGATCTGTTGGAGCGTCATGGCATCAAGCGCGTGCCGGTGGTCAAGGACGGCAAGCTCGTCGGTCTGGTGAGCCGCGCCGACATCGTGCGCGCCTTCGCCGAGCGCGCCGCGGCCGCTGCTCCTCCGGCCGGCGCCAGCGACGACAAGTCGATCCGCGCCAAACTGATGGAGCAGGTCAATGCCCAGCCGTGGGCCGAAACCGCCTTCATCAATATCGTGGTCAAGGACGGCGTCGTGTCGCTCAATGGCCTGGTCGGCTCGAACGACCAAGCCAAGGCGCTGCGCGTGCTGGCCGAGAATGTGCCAGGCGTCAAGTCGGTCGAGGACAACACGCGGCCACGTTCGGCGGCGATGTTCGCCGAGTGAGCGCAGGCCATCGTCGGTGACGGTTGGTTCGTCCACGCGGTCTGTGGCGCCGCAAGGCGGCATGGCCC
>DATFES010000249.1:0-4328 GCA_035250945.1 Alphaproteobacteria bacterium
GCCATCGCCAGAACGACGATGCCGAAAACGGCGAATATCGCCATCCCCAAGTAATTTCCGATGATCAGCCCGGAATAATAGGCTCCACATACGGATACGGTCAGGGTCAGCAGCAAGATGCACCCCAACGGCCGAATGGCGCCCAGGAACCGGAATGCAATGGCCATCGCCAACGAAAATACGGCGCCGATCAGGGATTCAATCGATGTAAGCGGGTATCCCGAGAACGAAAGCACCGGCAGGAAGAGCGAGGCAGTCGCCGCCCCCCACAAGGCAAGTTCGAAGATCATCGTCGTCATGTCGGCGCGCCGCCGCCAAAACGGACATTGATTGAAGCGCGTGGCAACTTATCTTATCCCCCGCCGGATGCCAGTTTCCTTCGATCGATCTGCAACGGCGAAAAACCAGCGGCTCGCCGTAGCGCAGGTCGAAACCGCAGCTCAATCGGGCCCCGTGTTCTCGCAAGCTGTCGAAACATGCGAGGGGAGCGGTGCGATTTACAGCAGGGATGGAAATCGGGCAAGAGCCGCTAGATGACGACATTCTCGACGCCTCGGGCGGCAAGCGATACAAAGCAACCCGTATCGGATCGACCGTACATCGAGGCCCATGTGCCATGCCACTGGCGTTCCCGACCGCTACGTACCGGCCGGTCTGTATGAGCGGCCCAAGATGGGATTCGGCGTGCCGATCGACGCGTGGCTGCGCGGGTCGTTGCGCAACCGGGCGGAAGATTTTCTCTCGCCGGCAGCCCTCGCCGCGGACGGAATGCGCGAACCGGCGCCGATCGGAGCGCTGTGGCCGGAGCATCTTTCCGGAGCGCGGAACTGGCAGTACCGGATGTGGGTCGTCTTGATGTTCCAAGCGTGGCGCCGCCGATGGCGGACGTGAGCCGTCCCATCCGGGTACTGCATGTCATCAGCGACCTGTTCGTCGGCGGCGCCGAAACGCAGCTGGCGAATTTGGTTCGTCACCGCGACGCACCGGACATCGAGCATCGCGTGATCAGCTTGTTGCCGAACGGGGCGCACACGTCGGCGCTCTTGGCCGAGGGAGTCCCCGCCATCGAACTCGCCTTCAAGCCGGCATGGCGGGCGCCGGCCGAGCTCTTGCGCCTTGCCGCGCAAATCCGCCGCCAGGCGCCCGACGTGGTCCAGGGATGGATGTATCATGGCGACCTTGCCGCGCTTGTCGGCTTGGCGCTATCGGGTCGCCGCCAGACGCGGCTCGTTTGGGGCCTGCGTTGCACCGACATGTCGCTCGCCGACTACGGGCCGGGGCTGCGGGCGACGATCGCCATTTGCGCGCGGCTTTCCCATCGGCCCGACATCGTTATTGCAAATGCGCGCTCGGGTCTCGACGCTCACCTCCGCATCGGCTATCGGCCACGACAGAGGGCGATCATCGCAAACGGTATCGATACGGACCGATTTCGCCCAGACCCGCTGGCTCGTCGCGACATTCGCCGCGAATTCGGCCTCGGCGACGACGCGCTGGTCATCGCCTGGATCGGGCGAATCGACCCGATCAAGGACCATGCGACGCTACTGGCGGCGCTGGCCGATCTCCCCGAGATATCCGCGCTCGCCATCGGCGCCGGCACCGAAACGTTCGATGCCCCGCGCAATTGGCGCGGCCTTGGTCCGCGCGACGATGTGCCGCGCTTGCTCGCCGCCTGCGACGCAGTCGTGTCGACGTCGCTCAGCGAAGGCTTCTCCAATGTCCTTGCCGAAGGCATGGCTTGCGGATTGCCGCCAATTGCCACCGACGTCGGAGATTCGGCGCACCTATTGGGCGACTGCGGGGTCCTGATCGCGCCGCGCATGCCGGCCGCGCTTGTCGCGGCGCTTCGTGCGCTGTTCGACGAGCCGCCCGCCGAGCGTGCCGCGCGGGGTCGGCGCGCGCGTGCCCGCATCGTCGAGAATTTCGGCATCGCGCAAGCGGCAAGGTTGTATGGAGAGATCTATCGCGCGCTTGTCGCGGGCGATCGCGTTGCGACGGCCAACCGATGAAAATCTGCCAACTCTGCGCCGTCGATTTCACCCTTTATCACTTCCTGCTGCCGTTGATGCGCGGCTTGCGCGAGGAAGGACACGAGGTCGTAGCGATGTGCGCCGACGGCGCCTTGATCGACAAGGTGCGCCGCGAAGGATTCCGCGTCGAAACCGTGCCGTTGGTGCGCGGCTACGACCCGCGCGACCATTGGCGCGCCTTTCGCCGCCTGGTCCGCCTCTTTCGCGCCGAGCGCTTCGATCTCGTCCACGTCCACACGCCGGTGGCAGCACTGGTCGGACGGCTCGCCGCGGCGGCGGCGGGCGCGCCGCGCGTGGTCTACACCGCGCATGGCTTTTACTTCCATGAGCGCATGCCGGCGTGGAAGCGCGGTGCGTTCATCGCCCTCGAGTGGCTCGGCGGCCGGTTCACCGACGTCTTGTTTACCCAGGCCGCGGAGGATGCCGAGACCGCGCGACAGTTGCGCCTCTGCCGCGGCGGCATCGTCGAGGCGATCGGCAACGGCGCCGACCCCGAACGATTCCACCCGCCGGCCGAAGGCGATCCCGCTCGCCGGGCGTTGCGCGCCTCGCTTGGCGTCGACGACGCGACGCCGGTAATCGCGATGATCGGCCGCCTCGTCGCCGAGAAGGGCTATCCCGAGCTGTTCGCCGCGATGCGCGAGGTCGATGGCACGCTGTGGGTCGTCGGCGAACGCTTGGCCAGCGATCACGCTGCGGCGATCGACGCGATGATCGCCGAGATCGAACGCGACGCCGTTCTCGGCCCGCGTGTCCGCTTCCTCGGTTATCGCGGCGACGTGGCGGATCTGCTGCGTGCCGCCGACATCTTTACCCTGCCCTCGCATCGCGAGGGCATGCCGCGTTCGATCGTCGAGGCGATGCTGACGGCGCTTCCGGTGGTCGCCACCGACATCCGCGGCGCGCGCGAGGAAGTCGTCGACGGTGAAACCGGGTTGCTGGTGCCTGTCGCCGCACCGCGCGCGCTTGCGACGGCGCTCGCGCGACTCGTCGGCGATGGCGCGTTGCGCCGGCGCATGGGCGAAGCCGGCCTGCGCCGCGCGTTGGCGTTGTATGTCGAAGACAAGATCGTCGCCCGGCAAATCGCCCGCCTCGGCTTGCGCCGCGAGGGGTTGCGATGATGAGGGTGGCGCTGTTCGGCGCGACCAGCAAGACCGGCCGTTACGTGACGGCCGCGCTTGCCGAGCGCGGCCACGAGGTCGTCGCCATCGCGCGCAGCCGCGAGCGACTCGACCGCCTCGACCCGCGCGCGCGCCGCGCCGAGGGCGATCTCGAGCGCCCTGAAACCATCGCCCGCGCCCTCGATGGCGCCGAGTGCGTGGCCAGCCTTGCCCATGCGCGGTTCATCCCGACGCTGCTTGAGGTCTTGCCGCCGTCGTGCCGGCGTGTCGTGCTCACCGGCAGCCTGCGTGTGGCGACGCGCCTCGCCGATCCGGCGGCCGAGGCGGTGCGCGCCGGCGAGGCGGCGTTCCGCGCATCGGGCCGCGCAGGAGTGATGCTTCACCCATCGATGATC
Organism: Alphaproteobacteria bacterium; assembly: GCA_035250945.1. Classification (GTDB taxonomy): domain Bacteria; phylum Pseudomonadota; class Alphaproteobacteria; order CACIAM-22H2; family CACIAM-22H2; genus DATFES01. The sequence goes on from DATFES010000249.1 coordinate 3,550, forward strand.
TATGGCGCGCCCGACGATCGGAACGTCAATCGGATCCTGCGCCTCTTGCGCCGCCTGCCCCCGCGTGTGCCGGTTCCGTTACCATTGCCCGACGGCGGCCGCCACACGGTCCAGCCAGTGTTCGTCGACGACATGGTCGCAGCGTTCGTGGCGGCGATCGAGCGGCCGCAGGCCGACGGCGCGCCCATCGCCGTCGCCGGGCCGGAACCGATCACCTATCGGCGGATGATCGAGCTTTGCGCCGAGGCGCTCGGCCGGCGGGTGATGGTCGTCGCGGTACCTGTGGGCGCGCTCGCGCGCGCCGCCGCGATGCTTCGGCGAATCGGCGTTCAACCGCCCTTCGACGTCGACGAATTGGCCCGTAGCGTGGAAGATAAGTCGTTCGATATCAGGGACTTACAAACTCGCCTGGGAATCGAGCCGCGCTCCTTCGCCGAGGGGCTCAAGCTCAAGCTGGCGCGCGGCTGGACGGGCAAGCCGGAGGTGGATTAGATACCGCGCGGCGGCCGTTTCGCCGTTTGCGGCATGTCACTCCCGCTCAAGGTCTTGCTCCGGTCCATGATCGCTCCCGTCACTATCGACGAGCTCGTTGTGCGCGCCAGCGATACGCTGGCGGCGGCGATCGCGACGCTCGACCGCAACGCCGTCGGCGTCGCTTTCGTCGTCGACGATTCCGGCGCGCTGGTCGGCGCGATCGGCCCCGGCGACATCGCGGCGAAGCTTCGCGCCGGCGCCGGCCGCGATTCGCGCGTCGCCGCCGCGATGCTGAGCGCGCCGGC
>DATFES010000288.1:0-6198 GCA_035250945.1 Alphaproteobacteria bacterium
CCGTACCGGCTCATCCGGCCGCGCGTCATCATCTATGCCGCATTGCTCGCGGTCGTCGGACTGATCATGCTCGGCGCGCTCCTCACCCGGCCGACGGTCGAGGTCAACGTGCTCCGCGATCGCAACCCGATCTACGTAACGCTGTCGGATGGATCGATCCGCAACGGCTACACGCTCAAAATCCTCAACAAGACGCGCGAGGCGCACGATTATCGGCTCGGCGTCGCCGGACCGGCGAACGCGCAAGCCGGCGTGGTGGGCGCCGGCGCCACCGATGACGGCGCTAACCTTTGGCTGTCGGCGAACCCGGATTCGGTCGCGACATACCGGATCTATGTCAGCGCGCCGCGCGCCGCGGTCGGCGTCGAATCATCGCCCATCGTCTTTTCGCTGCGCGAGACGGAGTCCGGGGAAACCGCCGAGTACCACTCGGTCTTCCTCGGCCCGGCGCGGTGACCGGCGGGCGACGCGCAATGCCCCCTGCCGCAATCGATCGTCGCGATCCCGCGGTTTCGCGCCGTAGCTGGATTCCTTATGTCTTCGTGCTTGGAATGGCGGTCGTCCTGGCGGCGAACGCAGCCCTGGTGTGGTTCGCGCTTAGCACGTGGACGGGGTTGGTGGCGGAGCGCCCCTATGAGCGGGGCGTCGCTTACAACCGGCTGATCGCGGCCGAGGCGCAACAGGCGGCGCTCGGTTGGCGCGCCGAGGTCGCGTTCGTACCGCACTCTGGCGCGGAGCGCGCCGGCGTAATCGCGATCACGATCGTCGACCGCGACGCCAAAGGACTCTCCGGCCTTGTCATCGAAGCGTCGGCCGAGCGGCCGCTGGAAAATCTTTCGCCGATCCGTCTCGCCCCCGCCTATGCCGGCGCCGGCCGCTACATCGCCGACGTGGAACTGCCGCGGCGCGGACAGTGGGACATCAGGATTCATGCCGCGCAAGGCGACGACTCGCTCATCGCCGTCCGCCGGCTGATCGTGCCATGAACGGATTGACCGCCGCCGCTACGATCACCCGACCGCAAACTCGCGACGACTGCGCGCATTGCGGCGAGCGTCTTGCGCCTGGCGCGCAGACATTTTTCTGCTGCGCCGGCTGCGCCACGGCGTACGACATCGTCGCGGGGCTCGGGCTGGAACGATTTTACGAACGGCTTCGCCTCGATCCGAAGGTTCGGCGACTTCGGCCGAGCGACGACGCCGTCGTCGACTACGCGGCGCATTGCCGCACCGCTCCCGACGGTCTGAGCCGCCTTTACCTGATGATCGACGGGCTCCATTGCGCTGCGTGCGTCTGGTTGATCGAATCGATCCTTGCGCGCGATCCCCGGGTCGTCGATGGCCGTGTCAACATGACGACGCGGCGGCTGTCGCTCGCCTGGCGCGGACCGGTATCCGACGCGGACCGCCTTGTCGCATCGGTCCGCGCACTCGGCTTTCGCCTCGTGCCTTACGACCCCGCCGTGCTGGCGCGCGATGGCGATGCTCGCGAGCGGGAATTGCTTCGCGCGTTGGCGGTGTCGGGCTTCGCTGCGGCGAACGTGATGCTGCTTTCGGTATCGGTGTGGGCAGGGCACGTCGAAGGGATGGGCGCCGCGACGCGCGACCTGATGCATTGGCTCTCGGCGTTGATCGCGCTTCCGGCGATCGCCTACGCCGGACGACCGTTCTTTCGCTCCGCGCTGGCATCGCTCGCCGCCGGCCGCGCCAACATGGATGTGCCGATTTCGGTCGGCGTGTCGCTCGCCGCGGCGGCGAGCCTATTCGAGACGGCCCGCTCGGGATCGCACGCCTATTTCGACTCGGCGATCGCCCTGGTTTTCTTCCTTCTGATTGGGCGTTATCTCGACGCCAAGGCGCGTGGCAAGGCGCGATCCGCCGCCGAGCAGCTCGTCGGTCTCGCTTCGCGCGCGGTGACGGTGGTCCGGCCGGATGGCGGTTTCGAGGCGCGCATTCCCTCCTCGGTCAAGCCCGGAGAAGCGGTCTTTGTCGCCGCGGGCGAGCGCATCGGCGTCGATGGTCGGGTGATCGATGGCGCGTCCGATGTCGACCAAAGCTTGGTCACCGGCGAAAGCGCTGCCGTCGCCGCAAGCGCCGGGACGCCGGTCTTTGCCGGCACGATAAATTTGAGCGGGCCGCTGCGTCTCGAGGCGAGGGCGAGCGGCGACGACACGCTTCTTGCCGAGATCGTCCGCCTGATCGAGGCGGCCGAGCGGTCCCGCGGCCGCTTTACCGTGCTTGCGGACCGTGTGGCGCGGCGCTATGCGCCAGTGGTGCACCTCGCCGCGTTCTCGACGTTCCTCGGCTGGTGGCTCTTGGCGGCGGCGCCGTGGCCGACGGCCCTACTCAATGCCGTCGCCGTGCTGATCATCACCTGTCCATGCGCGCTTGCCCTTGCCGTACCGGCGGTCCAGGTCGCCGCGACCGGCCGCCTGATGCGCCGCGGCATATTGGTCAAGTCGGGGACGGCATTGGAGCGGCTCAACGATGTCGATACGATCGTTTTCGACAAGACGGGCACGCTGACGCTCGGCCGCCCGATGCTGACGAACGCCGCCGAAATCTCCACCGAAGATCTGGCGGCCGCGGCGTGCCTCGCCTGCGCAAGTCGCCACCCGCTCGCCCGTGCGCTGGTCGCATCCGCTCCCACCGGCTCGGCCGCACCGTGCGTCGAGGAGGTTCCCGGCCAGGGACTAAGACGAGCGACCGAGAAGGGCGAGGAGCGGCTGGGCAGCCGCCGCTTTTGCGGTATCGGGGATTCCGAGCGCCCGGCCGCCGGGCCCGAACTATGGCTTACCCGTCCCGGCCGCGCGCCGGTTCGGTTTGCCTTTGCCGACCGGCTGCGCCCCGACGCGCTCGAAACGGTCGCCGTCTTGCGGGCGGCGGGTTATTCGATCGAGATTCTTTCGGGCGACCGCAAAGAGGTCGTGGCCGCCATCGCCGGCGATCTCGGCGTCGCCGACTGGAGCGCGGAGCACGATCCGGCGGCAAAGACACGGCGGCTGGAAACGCTCGCGCGCGAAGGGCGTCGAACGCTGATGGTCGGCGATGGTATGAACGACGCACCCGCCTTGGCCGCGGCCTATGTCTCCATGTCGCCGTCCAGCGCCGTCGACGTAAGTCAGAATTCGGCCGACATCGTCTTTCAAGGCGAGTCTTTGACTCCGGTCTCGGCGACCCTTCATCTGGCGCGTCGCGCCCGTCGGCTGGTGACGCAGAACCTTGCGATGGCGTTGACCTACAATTTGGCCGCGGTCCCGCTCGCCGTGCTCGGGTATGTCACGCCGTTGATCGCGGCGGCATCCATGTCAAGCTCGTCGCTTATCGTCATTGTCAACGCGCTGCGTTTGCAACGGGAGCGACGCCGGTGAGCAGCCTGCTGATACTGATTCCGCTCGCCATTCTGCTTGGCTTGATCGGGCTCGGCGCGTTCCTTTGGGCGCTGCGCGCCGGGCAATTCGACGATCTTGATGGCGCCGCGAATCGAATCCTGTTCGACGATGACGACGAGCGTCCGCGTCGCTAGTTGTCCGCGTCAGACTTCTTGGGGAGTGCCGATGTCGAACCTGTCGCTCACCGTCAGCCTCGCGATTATGTCGCTGATCGCGCTCGTCGGCCTGTTGATCGCCGCCAGGTCGGTCGATGGCGCGCTCTACGCCTTTGGCCTGTTGCTGTGCCTGTTCGGCGTGCTGTTCGATTTCTGGCTGATCAAGCGTTACTTCGATTACCGGGAATCAGCGTGAATACTCGCGCTGCACCGCCTCTAATGCGCCATCAGGGTCGGCGCCGTCATGTGCTTGATAAGATGACGGGTGACCCCGCCTAGCGCCATTTCGCGCAGCCGCGAGTGTCCGTAAGCACCCATGACGAGCATGTCCGCGCCGAGGTCGGCGGCGCGGGACAGCAGGACATCGCCCACCTCGATATCGCTGTCGGCCTGCGTCGTCGTCGCCTCGCAGCGCACCCCGTGCCGGGCCAGGTGGCGCGCGATGTCGGAACCGGGAATGCGCTGGTTGACGGCGGCGCCGGGGTTGATGCTGAGGATCATCGCCTGTTTGGCGCGGCGGAGAAACGGCAATGCGTCGTGCACCGCGCGCGTCGCTTCGCGCGTCCCGTTCCAGGCGATCAAGATGCGTTCGCCGCAGCTGGCGAAGCTGCCATAGCGCGGCACGACGAGAACGGGACGTCCGCTTCCCATCACAAGATCCTCGCCCAGACGGGCGTAGACGTCGCGATTGACGTTGGCTTCGTCCGAGGCTTGGCCGACGATGGTCACGTCGCAATAGCGGGCGTGCAGCATCGCCGTGGCGACGATGTCGCCCTCAACCGCCCGCCATTCGATGTCGAGATTCTCGGCCTGGGCAACCTTGCGCAGGTCGGCCGCCAAACGTTCGCTGGTTTCGCGCATCCGCGCCGCCTGAACCTCGGCCACCGAAGGCGGCAGCTGGGCGCGCACGTACTCGGGAATCCTCGGCGCCATGCTGACGTAAAGCGCGGTCAGGCGGGCCTGGTGGTCCTTGGCAAGCTTGACGGCAATGGCGGTTCGCGCCGGTGACGTCGCGTCGTCGTCGACCGAAACCAGAATGTCCCTGATTGCCATCGCGCTCCCCCATCGGCTGTCGGCCATAGTATGGCGTCAACTATATGCCCGCGAGCGTGATCTCGAAGCTTTGACGCAGATCAAATGACCCGCGCTGCCCCGGCGGCGGCGGTCAGTCGTCGCCGCCCGCCGCGCGTATCTCGCTCGCCGGCTGCACGGTCGGCTGCGCCGCGCGTCGCCGCGCGGTTTCGCGATAGAGAATGTAGAGACCGCTGCCGGCGACAACGACGGCGCCGGTCAGAAGCGCCAAAGTCGGTACGTCGCCCCAAATGGCGAAGCCAAGCAGCATCGCCCAGATCATCGCCGTATAGCTGAACGGCGCCGCAACGGCGGCGGGCGCGAAGCGGAACGCCTGGGTCCACAGATACTGGCCCACGCCGCTGCCGAGCCCAATCAGCGCCATGACGCCGGCGTCCCACAGCGTCGGCGTGACCCATCCGAACGGCAGCAGCAGGGTGCTGAGGATCGCCGTCGTGGCGAGCTGCCAAACCACCAGCGCGGTGCTGGTCTCGGTCAGGCTCATGCGCCGCAGGCTGATAGTGATGCTGGCGCCGAGGAACGCATTGGCCAGCGCGAACAACGCGCCGCTTTCGAGCGCGCCGGGACCGGGTTGGACCATGATCATCACCCCGGCGAACCCGGCAAGCACAGCGGCCCAGCGATGGAGGCCTACCTTCTCGCCGAGCAACGGTATCGACAGCACGGTCAAGAACAGCGGGTTGGCGAAAGTGATCGCCACGGCGTCTGCCAGCGGCATCAGCTTGAATGCGGTGAAGATGGCTATCATCGACAGGAACTGGACGGCGGCGCGCGATACGTGCGCGAACGGCCGGCGCGTGCGCAGCGCGCCGATGCCGCCGTTTGCCGCGATCAGCACCACTCCCGGCACCAGCGCGAACCAGCAGCGAAAAAATACCACCTCGGTCACCGGGTAGGTCGCGACCTGCCACTTCACGAGGGCGTTGACGACCGCGAAGACGAACACCGCGGCGAGGATATGGAAGATGCCGCGCCGAATCTCCTCGCGGGTCGGGGTCGGCATCGCAAAACTGGACATGGGATTTTCAACCGGTCTGAAATTAACCGCATTATCCGGTCCCGACGCCGCAGGCGGCGTTGCTATCCTTGCATGGCAGGGCTACCGGCGCCGGTCCGGTCGTTTACCGTGCGTAAGCGGTTGGCGCGATTAGGCGACCGGGTCCACGCTCAGCGCCTCGACAGCGCGGCGTGCAATGGCCGAAGGCGAATTGGTGATGTCGGCGACAATCGCGCCTTCGTCGACCGCCGGCTCTTCAAGCGCGGCGAACTGGCTGGCAAGAAGGGTGGCGGGCATGTAATGACCCTTGCGCTCCTTCAGTCGTGCGGCGATCTGCCCTTGGTCGCCCTTCAGATACACGAATCGCGCCTGGGGCACGCCTGCACGCAAGGCGTTGCGGTAGGCGCGCTTGAGAGCCGAGCAGGCCAGGACAGCCGTCTCGCCGCGCGAGGCGTAGCCGTTTAACGCTTCGGCAAGCGCCGCCAGCCACGGCCCGCGATCAGCGTCGTCGAGCGGCAGTCCGCGGCGCATCTTGTCGACATTGGCTTTCGGGTGGAACGTGT
>DATFES010000290.1:0-3239 GCA_035250945.1 Alphaproteobacteria bacterium
TAGCCCCGCCGCGGTCGTGGTCTTCGGTTTGTACTCGCAGCCGATCCAGCCTGCATAGCCGATGCGGTCGATATGGCCGAAGAGAAACGGATAGTTGATCTCGCCGGTGCCGGGCTCATTGCGACCCGGATTGTCGGCAAGTTGCATATGCGGGATGCGCGCGAGGTTCGCCTCGATGGTCCGCGCCAGATCGCCTTCCATGATCTGCATGTGGTAGATGTCATACTGCAGGTACAGATTGGCGGAGCCCACCTCGTCGATGATCGACAGCGCCTGCGACGAACGGTTGAGGTAGAAACCGGGTATGTCGCGGGTGTTGATCGGCTCGATCAGCAATCTGATGCCGGCTTCGCCGAGCTTGGCGGCGGCGAATCTGAGGTTGGCGACGAACGTGGCGCGAAGCGTTTCCGCCGCGGGGCCCGCCGGCGCGATTCCGGCGAGGCAATTGAGCTGCGGGCAGCCGAGTGCCCGCGCATACTCGATCGCCTTGCCGACGCCGTCCTGAAATTCGCCAATTCGGTCCGGAAGACAGGCTATGCCGCGTTCGCCTTTCGCCCAATCGCCGGGCGGCAGGTTGTGCAACAACTGCTTGAGTTTGTGCTTGGCGAGCAGCTCGGCCAGCCGTTCCTTGGGGTAAGGGTAGGGGAACAGATACTCCACGCCCGTAAAGCCCGCCGCCGCGGCCAATGCGAACCGTTCCAGGAAATCAACCTCGTTCCACAGCATCGTCAGGTTGGCGGCGAATTTTGGCATTGTCTCCCCCGGCGTTGCTCGGCGCTCAGCGATCGCGGCGCGCCAGTTTCACCAAAGCGGGCCAAGCTGTCGATGGCGAATTTGTCGTGCGGAGATCGCCGCGAAATCAGACGTCGGGCTTCATCGCCAGCGGCCACCGTTTGAGCGCGCCGAGCGCCAGATCGGCGAGGTTTGGCGAGGGTCCGCGCGGAGCAGCGCTCGCGCGTGACGCGCCGGCGGCGCGAAGGCTCGCCGCGGTCTCGACGATACAGTCGCAGATCCAATCGGCGGTCGTGTCGGATATCAGGCGCATGTCGATCTGCAACAATCCGACATCGGCCATCAGGTTTCGCACGAATATCGACGGCGTGCGGTTCCACAGCGCGTGCGAGAGTTCGAATGCGGAGAAATCGGCCGCCGCCGGATCGACTTGTAGATGCAGCCGCGAAAACGTCGGCGCCGCGGAATCGATCTCTACGGTCGCGTGGATCCCGGGGAGTCCGGCGAGCCGGTCGCGCGCGCGGGCGAGCCGCGCATCGAGCTCGTGCCGGGCGCGCGCCTTGTCGAGCTTCATCCAGCGCTCGAGCGCCGCGATTGCCGAAATTACCGCCTCCTTGCCGACTTTCATCGGGCGGCCGATTCCCTTCTCCTGATACATGCACGCCTTGACCAGATCGAGCCGGCCGGCGAGCACGCCGGCGGTAAGGCCAGCGAGGCGCTTGTGCGCGCTGAATATCACCACATCGGCGCCGGCGGCGAGGTAGCTCTTTGGATCGGGTTCGGCCGCGCCGTCGACGATCACCGGCACGCCGTGCGCATGGCAGGATTTACAGAACGCGCCAAGGTCGATCAACCCGCTCTGTACCGTGTGGTGCGAGACGACGTAAAGCGCGCACGCCGTCCGCGGCCCGAGCGCGGCGTCGAGCTGGTAGACGCCGCACTCGGTGGCGCCGCCGATCTCGATCGTTCGCGCTCCGGTGATGCGGATGTTCTGGGTGACGTAAGCGCCATAGGTGATGTTGTGGCCTCTTTGAATGATCACCTCGTCCTTCATCCCGGTCGCGTCAGGAAGCTGCTCGACGCGTGCGAGATCCTGGCCGGTCATGCAGGCGGCAATGGCGGTGGCGATCCCCGCCGCGGTGCAGTTGACGACGCATCCTCCCTCGGCGTCGAGCGCGCGAGCGATGACGGCGCAGGCGACGCTTTGCAGTTCGGCCATCTCGACCGAATGGGCGACCAGCTCGGACACCGCCGATATGACTTCCGGACAGACGGGGCTGGCGCCTTTGGTGGTCTCGGTGCCCGACACGTTGACGATCCGGCGCAACCCGTAGCGGGCGAACACGTCGATATTCTTACGAACGGCATCGTCCATCATTCGGTCCTCCGGTCGGTCACGGGCCTCACTGCGCCGCGGCGGCGACGCCGGAACGCGCGAGGCCATAAAAGCGGGCGCACGTCTCGCCGAGAATCATGTCCTTCTCGCGCGCCGACAGGAACTCGCAATAGCGGCGCACGTAATCGAGCGATTGTTTGTAGGTGCAGAAACGCTCGACGTTGGGCATGTCCGATCCCCAAATCAATCGGTCGGCGCCGAGCCTGTCGCGCAAATCTCGGATGAGCGCCTGCGCCTCCGGAAACGGGTAATCCCACACCCCGCCCCAGGTGATCGGAAACATCACTTCGATCACCATGTTTTCGTGCCTGTACACCTCGAGCGCCTCGGGCGGAAATTCCCACCGCCCATCCCTGGAGAAGAATCCGACCGGCGGCCCCATGGCCAAATGGCACTTGAGGTTCGGATATCGCCTCAATTGGCGCCCCAGCGCCAGGAGATGCCCCATGTAACCCGGCAGATCGTAAGTCGGTCCCGACGTCAGCTCGATGCACAAGATGATCCTGCGTCGGCTCAGCGCGTCCCAGAATGGCTCGAGCTGCGGCGCGTCGAGCGGCCAGGGAAAGCCGTGTCGCGTGAAGCCGTCGACATTAAAATAAATTGCCCGGAGACCGAGCTCATCGCAGGCGCGATTGATCTGGCGCAGCGCCTCGGGCGCGCCGGCCATCGCTTCGTCGACGTGCATGAGCGCGGTCATTTTCGCCGGGTACTGCGCCTGGGCATAGGCGTTGTAATCGGTCATCGCGCCGTAAGCGCCGCCCGCCTGCAGCACGCAATGATCGACGCCCGCGTTCATCATCTGCGCCAACATCAGCTCGGGCGGGGCGAACAGCGTCTGCATGCCGACCGGCATGTATTGAATGACGTAATCTTCGCCGCCGTCGGTGAACTCGAGTTGTCCATGCTTGCCGACCCGGAAATCGACGTCGGCGAGGCCGTTCCATGATGGATCGCCCGGACGGTGCAGCGCCCGGGTGTCGGCCGCCGCGCCGTCGCGGGCGCGAAACGTGCGCGCGACGGTTCGCGACATGGAGCGCTGCAGATATTGGATATGGATGTGCCGCGAGGGGTGTCCGCACGGCCCGATCCAGTCGAGAAACACGTGAGCGTG
>DATFES010000325.1:0-3221 GCA_035250945.1 Alphaproteobacteria bacterium
GCGGCGCCGATTTACCAGGTCAATCCGCTGATGGGCGCCGATCTCATCATCGTCGTGTTCGCGGTCGTCGTCATCGGCGGGATGGGATCGATCATGGGTTCGATCGTCACCGGCTTCGGGCTTGGCGTCATCGAGGGATTGACCAAGGTGTTTTACCCCGAGGCATCCAATACCGTGATCTTCGTCATTATGGCGATCGTCTTGCTGCTGAAGCCCGCCGGCTTTTTCGGACGGACGGCCTGACATGGCGATCGCGCAGGAATATGCGATCGGTCAGGCGCCGAAGGCGGCGCTGCGCCACCAGTACATCGCCTTCGCCATCATGGTCGTCTTCCTGGTCACGGCGCCGATGTATATATACACCGGCTTCCTGATGAAGGCGCTGTGCTTCGCGCTGTTCGCCTGCGCCTTCAATCTGCTAATCGGCTACGCCGGCCTGCTGTCGTTCGGTCACGCGATGTTCCTCGGCGCCGCCGGATATCTTTCGGCGCACTCGGCCAAGGTGTGGGGCTTTCCGCCAGAGCTCGCGATCCTCACCGGCACGGCGACGGCGGCCGCGTTGGGATTCGTCGCCGGGCTGCTGGCGATCCGCCGCCAGGGCATATATTTCGCCATGATCACCTTGGCACTGGCGCAGATGATCTACTTCTTCTCGCTACAGGCGAAATTCACCGGCGGCGAGGACGGCATCCAGGGCGTGCCACGAGGGACCATGTTCGGAGTCCTCGATCTCAATCAAACGATGACCATCTATTTCGTCGTATTGGCGATCTTTCTTGGCGGCTTCCTGCTGATCTACCGCATCGTCCACTCGCCCTATGGCCAGGTGCTGAAAGCGATCCGCGAGAATGAGCCGCGGGCGGTCTCGCTCGGCTATCGCACGGACCAATATAAGCTCATCGCGTTCGTGCTGTCGGCGGCGCTCTCCGGGCTCGCCGGCTCGACCAAGGCGATCGTCTTCCAGCTCGCCTCGCTGACCGACGTTCACTGGACGATGTCGGGCGAAGTGGTGCTGATGACACTGGTCGGCGGGCTGGGAACGGTCTTCGGTCCGGTGATCGGCGCTTTTGTCATCATCGCCATGGAAACGTACTTGGCGCAGTTCGGCCAGTGGGTGACGATAATCCAGGGCGCGATCTTCGTGCTTTGCGTGCTCGCTTTTCGCCGCGGCGTCGTCGGCGAGCTGGCGCGGATCATCAGGAAACCATTGTAATCTGCATCGTGTCCGGCAGCGGTGGCGCGCTGCGGGACCGCCATGCGATAATCGCCCTCGTTCGTGGGAGGTCCCGCGTGACCGAGGAGCGCGAAGGGCGCCGATTGGCGGCGATTGTGGCGGCCGAGCTGGTCGGCTTGCGCCCGCTCATCGGCGCCGATGGCGAGGAAGCCCGGCAAGCGTTCGATACGCATCGCCGCGAGCTTGTCGAGCCCGCTGTCGCCGCTCACCTCGGACGTACGATCGCGCTCGCCGATGGCGGCTGGTTGATCGAGTTCACCGACGCCACGGCGGCGGTGGCGTGCGCGCTGGCCATTCAGTACGGCATGAGCGAGCGCAACGGCGGCGTATCGCCAGCGCGTCGAACGCAGTTTCGCATCGGCGTCGATTCCGACGACGCCGATGCCGCTCGCCGCCTGCGGGCCCTGGCCGCGCCCGGAGCCATTTGCGTGTCCCAGGCGGTCCGGGACCACGTCAACGACAGGCTTCCGGTCGTCTTCGAAGACTTGGGCGAACGTAAGTTCGCGGGCGGCGTGCGCGCATATAGAGTGATCTGGAGCCTGGCGGCGAGCGCGCCGATGCCGCCAGCGCGCCGCGGCCTTGCGGCGCGTCGGCGGACGTCGCGCCAACTGACTGGCGCCGGTGCCGCCCTGCTGCTCGCCGGTCTCACGTTGCTCGCTTATCTCCACGCCTGACGGCCGCGAAACTCTTGGTGGAGAATCGTCGTTGCGCCAATCGCGCCGCACGCGCGTCAGCCGACGGCGAAATCGAGCGGCGCCGCGGACAGCGTGCGCGAACCGGAGTCGGTCACCTCCGAGGTACGTCCCAATGTCATCGCCAGGCCGTTGGCGTCGTCGAATATGATGATGTGAATGAAGAAGACGTTGCCCGGCTCGGCAACGTAGCGATTGCCGCGATAGAACATCGGCCAATCCATCCAGTTGGGCGCGAACGTCGTGCCCAGCGAGTAGCCGCAGGCATCGAGGCGATGGTCGCGATGGCCCGCCGCGTCGAGCACGCGCGCATGGGCGTCGAACACCTCGCCGATGGGCCGGCCGGGGGCGAGCGCCGCCTCCGCCGCGAATAGCGCGTCCTTGGCCGCCTTGTGCATCGCGACCAGACGCGGATCGGCCTTGCCGAGTGCGAGCGTGCGCATGAAGCAGCAGTGGTAGTGGCGATACGCCGCGGCGAACTCGAGGGTGAGCTGGTCTTGCGCCGACAGATGGCGGCGTCCGCTGTGATAGCGGCACAACAAGGCATCCGGACCCGAGCCGATGATTTGCTCGTTCGCTGGATCGTCGCCGTCGCCGCGATAGACGGCCCCCTGCATCGCCGCCAGGATGTCCCCCTCGAAAGCGCCGGGCCGCGCCAGTCGCCGCGCTTCATCGAGCGCCGCGTCGGCGAGCGCGGCGGCCTTGCGGGCGTAGGCCAGCTCCGCCGGGCTTTTCACCACGCGCAGGCGGTTCACGAGATCGGAGGCGTCGGCTAGCGTCGCGACGCCGTCGAGCGCCGCCGCCAGACGCTGGCCGTTGCGCGCGGTGAGACCGTATGCCTCCCACTCGACGCCGAGCCTTTTGCCGCGACAGCCTTGCGCCACCAGGATATCGCGCAGCGCCTCGGCCGGCTTGGCGTCGGGCGCGTCGACCCAGATGCGCACGTCTTCGATGATCGACGTGTGCTTGGCCTGCAAGCGATCAGGCGCCCGGGTCAGCAGCGTCATCCGTCCGTCGGCGCTGAAATAGAGGCATTGAAAGAAAACGTAGCCGAAGGTGTCGTATCCGGAGAGATAGTACATGCTCTCCTGCCGGAACATCAGCAGACCATCGAGCCCCGCTTGCTCCATCGCCGCGATGGCTCGCGCCTGCCGAGCAGCGAACTCCTCTCTCGTAAAATGCAACGCCACGTGTTCCTCCGTGTCATTCGTTTGGCGCGGCAACCGCATGGCCGCGGCTGATGCGTTGACGTAATCTCAACCTAAAGTATGATCCGCAAAGGTTGAATCGCCGGT
>DATFES010000339.1:0-2421 GCA_035250945.1 Alphaproteobacteria bacterium
CGAAGACCTGACCGCCGTCGACGCCAAATCGACGCGCGTCGTCCTCGAGGATGCCAAGGGCGCGGCGGTGGTCGATCTGTTCGTCGGTAAAGCGCGCTTCAGCCGCGGCGGCGCCGAAGGCGACGGGGTCTATGTGCGCAAAGCCGGCGAGGCGCAGAGCTGGCTCGCCAAGGGCCGCCTGACGGTCGATCGCGACGTCGTGCAATGGCTCGACCGCAACCTCGTCGATGTCGTCGAAGGCCGGGTTCGCCAGGTCACCGTCGTGCAGGCGGACGGGGCAAAGCTGGTCGTCAGGCGCGACAAGCCCTCGGACAAGGACTTCGTCATCGCCGACGCGCCGGCCGAGCGCAAGATCAAGGCGCAGTTCGACGTCAACAACATCGGCGGCGCGTTCGCCGCCGTCGAGCTCGACGAGGTGCGCAAGGCGGCTGAGGTTAACTTTGTCGCCGGCGGACCCTACGCCGAGGCGGTGACTTTCGACGGGCTTACGGTACGCGCCGACCTCGCCGAAAAGGACGGCAAGACGTGGGTTCGTTTCGCGGCGCGCGCCGAGCCGCCGGTCGAGCTGCCGCAGTCGGACGATGACGCGACGAAAAAACTCAAGCCCGCCGACGAGGTGCGCAAGGAAGCGGAATCGATCAACGCAAAATTCGGCGGTTGGGTCTACATGCTGCCCAACTGGAAGATCGATCCGATGCGCAAGAAGCTCGACGACCTGCTCGAATCCAAACCGTCCTAAATCGCCGGCTACTGCTTCTTTTGCGCGTCGGCGGCGACCTGCAGCTTGACGATCTTGTCGGGGCTGCGTGGCGGTTCGCCGCGCTTGATCTTGTCGACGAGCTCCATTCCCTCTGCGACCTTCCCCCACACGGTGTATTGGCCGTCGAGATGCGGGGCGCGCGCGAACATGATGAAAAACTGGCTGTCGCCGGAATTGGGATCGCGGGTGCGCGCCATGCCGAGCGTGCCGCGCTCGAACGGCGTGCGGGTGAACTCGGCCGGCAGCTTCTGGCCCGATCCGCCCGTGCCGTCGCCCTTCGGATCGCCGGTCTGGGCCATGAATCCCTCGATCACGCGATGGAACAAGACGCCGTCATAGAATCCCTGGCGCGCCAGCTCTTTGATCCGCGCCACGTGTTTGGGCGCCAGATCGGGCCGCATCGCGATGACGACACGGCCATATGCGGTCTCGAGATAGAGCGTGTTTTCCAGATCCTGGCTCATCGCGGGGCTCCCTGTTGCGATCGCGAGGAGCGCGGCGAGGCCAAGCCGGCGGACCAGGCGAGTCATCGATTCCTCCAGATGTTGGTCAATGCAGGCGCTTTTCGGGCGGCCTGTATGGCAGCAGCCCGCCTCGGAGGCAAGCACGATCGGCCATCCACCCCGCCCCGGGTTGGGCCAAATCCTCGCGCCAATTCAAGGCCCGCGGCGGTCCGGTGGCCTTCCACGCGAGACCTGCCTATCATGGGCTGACGATCGCGGCGCGCGCGTGCGGACGGTTTGGCGATAGGGGCGGTGGGCCGCCAGTTGCGACGGACCATATTTCCCACGAAACTCTTGTGTTGAATTTTTAATATACGCTTTTTATATGTAGTTTATTGCGGCGCGCCAGGGCGCGAACCATGGAGGGAATCATGGGTTGTTGCGAACAGACGCGCATGCCGGATAGGCCCGGACGATCGGCCGATCCTCGTTCCGGTGGCGTCGGCCGCCGAAGGGCGATCGCTGGTCTCGCCGGGCTTGCCGGAGGAGGCGCCGCATTCGCCAGCGGTATCGCGCTAGGCCAAGGGACCAAGATCCGCCTCGCCTTCTGTGGTCAGCTGTTGTGCGTCGTCCCTTACGAGGTTACGCGCGATCGCGGCCATTTTCGCAACGAAGGTCTCGACGTCGAGCTCGTCTACACGCGTGGCGGCAATCAGGCGATGCAGGCGCTGGTCGGCGGGGCCGTCGACTACGCCGGCACGTCGTTCGACGTAGCGCTGCAGGCCTACGCCAACGGCGCCAAGATCAAGCGATTCGCGTCGACCGGGCGCCTGCCGCTGTTCGCGCTGGCGACGTCGCCCAAAACGGTCAACGACATCAAGACCATCAAAGATCTGGAGAACAAGACCGTCGCGGTATCGGGCCTCGGCAACGCCGATCATGCGATCGTGCTCTACCTGCTTCGTCAGGCCAATGTCGATCCCCGCACGGTCCGTTTCGCGACCATGGGCCCCAATCTTTACGACGCGCTTCGGCTGGGCCAGGTCGATGCCGGCATGGTGCAGGAACCGGCGCTGTCGCTGCTGAGCGCGGCCGGCGGCAAGGCGCTGGTCAACGCGATGGACCTTGAGCATGCGCGCCAGCATCTCGGCGGCGCCTACGAGTTCATGGGCGTCACCGTGCGCGCCGCCGAGCGCGACTCGCGGCTGGACGAGATGC
>DATFES010000381.1:0-2684 GCA_035250945.1 Alphaproteobacteria bacterium
AGGAGTCGAACCTGCAAGGGTTTCCCCACCAGAACCTAAATCTGGCGTGTCTGCCAGTTCCACCACGCCCGCTGGGGCCGCGTTCGAACTTCGCGCGCGCTTAGGTAGCTTGGCCGGCGAAGCGCGTCAATACGGCCGAAGACGCCCCGAAAAAGCAACGAAATCGGGTGCCGACCGCACCCCCCGGGCGGCGATCGCCAGCAGCGCTCCGGCGTCTCAGATCAGGCCGCGGACGGCCGCCGATGCCGCCACCTCGCCAGCCCCTGTGTAGGCTTCGTGGTTGGCCTCGATATCGGCGGTTCGATAGAGGTAATTGACCATCATCCCGAAGGACTGGCGAATGCCGCGTCCGGAGCTGTCGGCCAGCCAATTGATGCGCTCGACCCGCGCACCGTTGCTGAGATGAAAATGCGCCACGGAATCGAGCGCCTTTCCGTTTTCGCGCTTGGCGGTCAGCAGATATGCGGCGACGAGCCGCAGCATCGGCGCGCTCATCGCGTCGGCGATCGCGGCGGATTTGAGCCAAGCGGGGTCGGCAAGGATCGCCTTGAGGGAGACGTCCCTTGGCGCCACGCCCAAGGCGGCCCCGAGCGCCTTGCGCTCGGCGGCGCGTAAAGTCGCGCTCAAATCCGGTTGCGCCATGCGGCTCTCGAGCCACGTCGAAAAGCCCGGGATCGGCGACAACGTGGCGAACTGGCCTAGCTGCGGAAACTCGGCCGAAAGCTGATCGACGACGCGCTTGATCAAGAACCCGCCGAAGCTGATTCCGATCAATCCTTTCTGCGCGTTGGAGATCGAATAAAAGATCGCCGTGTCGGCCTTGCGCGGATCGCCGAGCGGCGCCTTTTCGTCGAGCAGCGCCTGGATATTGAACGCAAGACCGTTCACCAACGCGACCTCGACGAAGATCAACGGCTCGTTCGGCATTCGTGGGTGAAAAAACGCGAAGCAACGGCGATCGGAATCGAGGCGATTCTTCAGATCCTCCCAGCCGCGCACGGCATGGACCGCCTCGTAGACGCTGAGCCGCTCGAGCAGCGCAGCCGGCGAGTCCCAGGTAATCCGCTGCAACTCGAGAAAGCCGATGTCGAACCAGCCGCTCAGCAGATGCTTGAGATCGGACTCCAAGGACAACAGCGCTGAATCCTTCTTTGCCCAGCGGAGAATGTCCGCCCGAAGGTCGACAAGAAACTTAATTCCATCGCGCAGCGCATTGAATTGAGTAAGAAGTTTGACTCTGGGCGCTTCAAGCGCCACGCGCAGTCTTTGCGCCGCCTCGCGGCGTTGTGCCTCGTCGCCGGCGGCGATGAACGATTGCGCGACGAACACCGCCTTGTCGCGATCGAGGTCGAAATCCCCGGCCAGCAGCTTGAGGAAACGCTGCCGACCGGCCGAGTTAAGGCCAAGGTAGGTGTGCCCGAGCTCGGCGGCGCGGGCCCGCGCCGAAACCTCGCCACCGCGCCCGTCCAGGCAATCCTGCATCTGTTGGCGCACCTTCGCCAAATCCTCGGATGGCAGGTCGGCGCGAATGGCAGGCGCCGCGCCGACCATGCCGCGCGCCTGTTCGGTCAGATCGCGCCACGCGTCGCGCAAGCTTTGCAGCGTGCGTCCCAGGAAATGATTGCCCGCGGGTTTGGCGGCAGCGGTCGGAACTTCAGCCATGCGCGAATTGTCGCTTGCGGCCCACGGACGATGCAAGCCGCGAAGGGCTACGGCCCGATATCGATTTTGAGCCGGCGCAGCACGGTGGGAAGATTATCCGGCAGATCGTCGGCGATCAGCCCCGGACCGACGCCGCGCGCCGCTTCGCCGTGCAACCAAGCCGCGGCGGCTGCCGCATCGAACGCCGGCATCCCCTGACTCAGCAGTCCGACGATCAGACCGGCCAGCACGTCTCCAGCCCCGGCGGTCGCCAAGTCGGGCGGCGCATTGGCGTTGATCGCCGCGCGCCCGTCGGGTGCGGCAATGACGGTGTCGGCGCCCTTCAAAAGCACCACGGCGCCGCTGCGCTGGGCAGCGTGGCGCGCGCGGCTCAGCTTGTCGCCCGCGATGTCGAACAGCCGGCGAAATTCGCCCTCATGGGGCGTCAGCACGCAAGGGGCACGGATCGCGGCGAATAATTCGCCGGGATCGTCGGCGAAGACGCTAAGCGCATCGGCGTCAAGCACGCACGCTTTGCCGGCGGAAAGCGCCGCCTTGACCCGCATGCGAGTGGCCATGTCGACGCCGTTGCCCGGCCCGAGCAGCACCGCATTGCGCCGTTCGTCGGCGATGAGTTCGCGAAACGCCGGGAGATCGGGCATCGGCGCGGTGAGGACGCTGGCGTTATCGCCGGCGTAGATCGCCATCACCGCGGGATCGGCGGCGATCGTCACCAGCCCCGCGCCGACGCGCATCGCGCCGCGCGCCGCCAGGCGACCCGCCCCGGTCAATCGCGCCCCCCCGACGATGACCGCGTGACCGCGATGGTACTTATGACCGTCGAGGCGCGGCCATGGATATGCGGCTGCCCAGAGCGGCGGCTCATTGGCGTGGGTCTTGGGCGCGATCGCCTCAAGCATCGACGCGGGAATACCGATATCGGCGACCACGACCTCGCCGGCGCGCGCGCGGCCAGGCAGCAAGAGATGCCCCGGCTTGCGGCGAAAGAACGTGACGGAGATCGCGCACTCGGGTGCGGCGCC
>DATFES010000382.1:0-8673 GCA_035250945.1 Alphaproteobacteria bacterium
GACGCCAATCTCGACTCTGCCCCGGCTGATCGTGCCCTTCAAGCGCGACTTGTATGCGGCGCTGATCGACGAATTCGGCCACCTCGCGAAGGCTTGGTGACGCGAAGACGGCGCGCCCCCGAACCCGGCGACGCGCGCTTGGATCGGTGCTTAAGCGCCGGCCCGCGCGAGTGCGTTCGCCCGCGCGCGCATGAGGCGCGCGGCGGCGCGCCCCAGCATCCGCTGCAGACGACCATTGGGCGCGAGGCCCATCGCTTTGAGCGCCATCGCGACGCCGCGCTCGACGTGGCGCTGCCGATAAACCGCATAAGCCCGCCTGGCGTATGCGCGCGAATTGCGCCGCCGGTCGTAGGGGCCATCGGCGCCGTTCGCCGCGTAGTAGGCGTAGGCGAGTTCGTCGTCCTCGGATTCGAGAATACGAACGAGGCCGGTGCGCAGCCGGCCCCAAAAGCCGAGCCGTTCGGCCGCCTGGTAACGCTTCATGTGGGCATAAAAGAGCTTGTAATGCCGAAGCTCGTCGGCGGCGATCTTGTGGCAGACCTGGCGCAACACCGGCTCGTCCGCCGCCTCGGCGAGCGCGCCATAGTACGAGCTGGTCCCGGTCTCGACGATGCAACGCGCGATCAGTTCGCCGGTCCGCGTTCCGCGCACCGAGTTGCGCGCATCGAGCGGCAGCCGGAAGCCGCGCAGGAACTCGGCAAAGGCCGCCTCGAAATCCCACGCCGGATCGGCGAGCTTGGCCCAGCGCGCGAGCGCCTTGCCGTGCTGCACCTCTTCGTCCGCCCAATGCCGGGCGACGGTCTGAAATTCCCGATCGTCGTGAAAGACATTGCACAAATAGGTGGCGTAATCGCCGCCGTTATGCTCGACCAGACTCGCCGCCTTGACGATGCGCACGACCTCGGGGTCGACCTTGCTCGGGTCGAATGCGTCCCATGAAATGTCGTCCAGCGTCCAATGCCGCATCGTCGACGCCCCGCCTTCCTCCGCCCGGCTATCGTGCCTAGAAATATTGGCCCAAGCGATTGATCCTGCAAGTCCAAATGGCTGTTTGATTGGGCCTTTCGGGCGCTGGGGCACGCGGTGGATAACCCGTCCAACCCATTGTCGGGCCGCGATTTCAGCCCGCTACCGCGAGCTTCGCCTCGGCCACTTCGATGCGCGCGGCAAGCGCCTCGCGCTCGCCGTCGCCGCTCGCCGCGGCGAGGTCGGAACGCAGATCGTTGAGCTGGGATTCGATCTCGCCGCGATCGAGGTCGGCGAGCCGAACCGCCTCCTCGGCCAGCACGGTGAGCCGCTCCCCGGTCACCTCGGCAAAGCCGCCGGCGACGAAGATGCGCTCCTTGATCTGCCCCTCATCGTGAACATCGAGCACGCCCGGACGCACGGCGGAAATCAGCGGCGCGTGATCCTTAAGCACGCCAAAATCGCCCTCGGCGCCAGGCACGACGACCATGTCGACCGCCTCGGCGAGCAAAAGCCGCTCGGGCGACACGAGTTCGAATTGCAGCTTCTCGGTCATGCGCCCGCCCTACGCCGCCTCGGCGGCCATCTTGCGCGCCTTCTCGATCGCTTCTTCGATGGTGCCGACCATGTAGAACGCCGACTCCGGCATGTCGTCGCACTCGCCCTCGACGATGCGTTTGAAGCCGCGGATGGTGTCTTCGAGTTTGACGAAGACGCCCGGCGTGCCGGTAAACACCTCGGCGACGTGGAAGGGTTGCGACAGGAAGCGCTGGATCTTCCGCGCCCGGGCGACGGTCAGTTTGTCTTCCTCCGACAGCTCGTCCATGCCGAGAATGGCAATGATGTCCTGCAGCGATTTGTACGTCTGCAGCACCCGCTGCACGTCCCGCGCCACGCGATAGTGCTCGTCGCCCACCACCCGCGGGTCGAGCATCCGGCTCGTCGAGTCGAGCGGGTCGACCGCCGGGTAGATGCCGAGCTCGGCGATCTGGCGCGAGAGCACGGTGGTCGCATCGAGATGCGCGAAGGAGGTCGCCGGCGCCGGATCGGTCAGGTCGTCGGCCGGCACGTAGATCGCCTGCACCGAGGTGATCGAACCCTTCTTGGTCGTGGTGATGCGCTCCTGCAGCGCGCCCATGTCGGTCGCCAGCGTCGGCTGATAGCCCACCGCCGAGGGAATGCGGCCCAGCAGCGCCGACACCTCGGATCCGGCCTGGGTGAAGCGGAAGATGTTGTCGACGAAGAACAGAACGTCCTGACCCTCCTGGTCGCGGAAGTATTCGGCTACGGTAAGTCCGGTCAGGCCGACCCGCGCGCGCGCGCCCGGCGGTTCGTTCATCTGCCCGTAGATCAGGGCGCATTTCGAGCCGGGACCGTCGAGCTTGATGACTCCCGATTCGATCATCTCGCGGTAGAGGTCGTTGCCCTCGCGCGTACGCTCGCCGACTCCGGCGAAGACCGAATATCCGCCATGCGCCTTGGCGATGTTGTTGATCAGCTCCATTATGATGACGGTCTTGCCGACCCCGGCGCCGCCGAACAGGCCGATCTTGCCGCCCTTGGCGTAAGGCGCCAGCAGGTCGACGACCTTGATGCCGGTGATGAGAATCTCGGCTTCGGTCGATTGATCGGTGAACTCGGGCGCCGACCGGTGGATGGGCGAGGTCATCCTCGCATTGACCGGTCCGCGCTCGTCGACCGGTTCGCCGACGACATTGATGATCCGCCCCAGCGTCTCGGGGCCGACCGGGACCGCGATCGCGCCGCCGGTGTCGACCGCCTCTTGGCCGCGAACCAGCCCGTCGGTCGTATCCATGGCGACGGCCCGCACCGTTTGCTCGCCCAAGTGCTGCGCCACTTCGAGCACCAGAACCTTGCCGTGGTTCTGGACATGGAGCGCGTTCAGAATCTCCGGCAGATCGCCGTCGAAATGAACGTCGACCACCGCACCCAGGATCTGGGAAATGCGTCCGACATTGTTCTTTGCCATGATTCGAAACTCCTGACTTACCGGATCATACCGCCTCGGCGCCGGAGATGATCTCGATCAGCTCCTTGGTGATGGCCGCCTGGCGGGTGCGGTTGTAGTAGAGGGTGAGACGCCGGATCATGTCGCCGGCATTGCGTGTCGCGCTGTCCATCGCCGACATTCGCGCGCCCTGCTCGCTCGCCGCGTTCTCCAGCAGCGCGCGATAAACCTGCACCTCGAGATTGCGCGGCAGCAGCGCGGCGAGAATTTCCTCTTCGGCCGGTTCGTATTCGTAGACTGCGCCCGACTGTGTCGGGGCGCCCGCGCCACCCTCGCCCCCCTCGATCGGAAACGGGATGAGCTGCTGGTGCGTGACGATCTGGCTGATCGCCGACTTGAACCGGTTGTAGATGATCGTGCAAACGTCGAATTCGCTGGCGTCGAACATGGCGACGATCTTGCCGGCGATGCGCCGCGCGTCGGCGTAAGACAGTTTCCGTTTCCCGACCTCATCGATCGTCTCGACGATGAGCTTGCCGAAGTCGCGCCGCAGTTGGTCGCGCCCCTTTCGGCCGACGCAAAGGATCTTGACCGACTTGCCTTCGTTCTGGAGCTGGCGAATCTGCTGGCGAGCGCCACGAACGATCGAGGAGTTGAACGCGCCGCATAGGCCTCGGTCGGAGGTGGCGACGACGATGAGATGCGCGCCCTCCTTGCCGCTGCCGACCAACAGCGGCGAGGCGCCCGAGGCGTCGCCAAGCGAACCGGCCAGCGAGCCCAACATCCGCGCCATGCGCTCGGCATAAGGCCGCGCCGCTTCGGCCTGCTCCTGGGCGCGGCGCAGCTTCGCGGCCGCGACCATCTTCATGGCCGAGGTGATCTTCTGCGTCGACTTGACGCTGGCAATCCGTACCCGCAGCGATTTGAGGCTGGGCATGGTCTAGCGCGTTTCCCGCTCGCGATCTGCTTCCGTGTTCCGCCGCCCGGGTCTGTTCAAGCGAATGTCTTGGCGAAATTGTCGAGGATCGCTTTGAGCTTCTCTTCGGTCGACGACGATAGCTCGCGCTCGTCGCGAATCGTCGCCAGAACGTCGGCGTGCTTGGCGCGCATCTCGCTGAGCAAAGATTGCTCGAAGCGCGTCACCTGGTTCACCTCGACCCGGTCGAGATAGCCGCGCACGCCGGCGAAGATCGCCACCACCTGCTCCGCGACGGGCGAGGGCGTGTATTGCGGCTGTTTCAGGAGCTCGGTCAGCCGCGCGCCCCGGGCGAGCAGCTTCTGCGTCGAGGCGTCGAGATCGGAAGAGAACTGGGCGAACGCCGCCATCTCGCGGTATTGCGCCAGCTCGAGCTTGATGCGTCCGGCGACCTGCTTCATCGCCTTGATCTGCGCCGCCGAGCCGACGCGGCTCACCGAAAGGCCGACGTTGATCGCCGGGCGAATGCCTTTATAGAAAAGCTCGGTCTCGAGAAAGATCTGCCCGTCGGTGATCGAAATCACGTTGGTCGGAATATAGGCCGAGACGTCGCCGGCCTGGGTTTCGATCACGGGCAGCGCGGTGAGCGATCCGGCGCCGGCGTCGTCGGACATCTTGGCGGCGCGCTCGAGCAGGCGCGAGTGAAGATAAAACACGTCGCCCGGATACGCCTCGCGTCCCGGCGGCCGGCGCAACAGCAGCGACATCTGGCGATACGCCACGGCGTGCTTCGACAGGTCGTCGTAAAAGATCACCGCGTGCATGCCGTTGTCGCGGAAGAACTCGCCCATCGCGCAGCCGGTGTAGGGGGCGAGGAACTGCATCGGCGCCGGCTCGGACGCCGTCGCCGCGACGACGATCGAGTATTCCAGCGCGCCGTAATCCTCGAGCGTCTTGACGATGCGCGCGACGGTCGAGCGCTTCTGGCCGATGCACACGTAGATGCAGTACAGCTTCTTCGACTCCTCGCCGCTCTCGTTGATCTTTTTCTGATTGAGGATGGTGTCGATGATGACGGCGGTCTTGCCGGTCTGGCGATCGCCGATGATCAGTTCGCGCTGGCCGCGACCGATCGGCACCAAGCTGTCGATCGCCTTCAGGCCGGTCTGCACCGGCTCGTGCACCGATTTGCGGACGATGATGCCGGGCGCCTTGACCTCGACGCGGGTGCGTCGCTCGGTCTCGATCGGCCCGCGCCCGTCGATCGGATCGCCCAGCGCGTCGACGACGCGGCCCAAAAGCTCCTTGCCGATCGGCACCTCGACGATCGCGCCGGTGCGCTTGACGAGATCGCCCTCCTTGATGTCGCGGTCGTCGCCGAAGATCACCACGCCGACGTTGTCGCTCTCGAGGTTGAGCGCCATTCCCTTGATGCCGCCTGGGAACTCGACCATCTCGCCGGCCTGCACCTTGTCGAGCCCGTAGACGCGGGCGATGCCGTCGCCGACCGAGATCACCTGACCGACCTCGGCGACATCGGCCACCGTGTCGAACTTGGCGATCTGCTCCTTGAGGATTGCCGATATTTCCGCGGCGCGGATTTCCATGAAGCTACCCTTTCACCTCGGCCATTGCCGTCAGCCGGCCAGGCCTTTCATCGCGAGTTGAAGTCGTTGCAGCTTGCTGGCGAGCGAGGCGTCGACCAGCCGCGATCCGACCTTGACCTTGAGGCCGCCGATCAGGCGCGGATCGACCTTGAGATCGACCGTGACTTTGCGCCCCAGCGCTCCGCGCAGCGCGGCGCCGACGGCGTCGGCCTGGACCGAGGACAGCGGCTTGGCGGAGGTGATCTCGGCGGTCATTTCACCGCGTCGTTCGGCCAGGATGGCGTTGAAGGCATCGATGATCGCCGTCATGCGATAGAGGCGCCGGTTCTTCGCCACCGCGCCGACGAAACGGCGCGTCAAATCGTTGAGCCCGGCCCGCTCGACGACACCGAGCATCGCCTTCGCCTGCTGGTCGCGGGGGACGAGCGGACTCGAAATCATCTGCCGCAGATCGGCGCTTCCGGCGATCATGGTCTTGAGCTGTGCCAGATCGCCCGCCACGGCGTCGAGCGCCTTCGCCTCGTCGGCAAGTTCGTAAAGCGCGGTCGCGTATCGACCCGCCAGACCTGCCGTGAAAGAAGTCTCACCCGCCACGCCGAATCCATTTCCCTGGAAACCGGGGACGCCAACTAAGTTATTGAATCCCCGATCAAAACAAGCGCACGCCACGGGCTGGGCGAGGCCCCGACCGCGAAAGACGCGGATAGCTACCACAGCGACTTGGGTGATGCAACAAGAGGGGGCGCGAGCAAGGCTGCGGCGCCACGACGCGATCGCGCCAAACCGCGCGCGCGTTCACAAAAAACTGTACGGATCGATGTCGATTTGCAAACGAACGCTGTTCGGCGGGTCGACACCGCCCAACCAGTCGCGGACGATCGGCTGCACGTTGACGCCGCGCGCCGCCTTGAGCAGCAGGCGTCGGCGGTGTCGCCCGCGCAAGATGGCCAAAGGAGCTGGCGCCGGCCCGAGCACCTCGAAATCGTCGCCGCGCGGCCGGGATTTGCCAAGCTGGCGCGCGGTGCGGTCGACTTCGGCTTCGTCGGCGCCCGAAACGACGATCGCCACAAGGCGGCCAAACGGCGGCCAGCCGCCGCGCCGCCGCGCTTGAGCCTCGGTCGCGAGGAAGCGCGCCCGATCGCCCGACACCAAGGCTTGCATCACCGGGTGCTCGGGCATGTAGGTTTGCAACAGGACGCGTCCGGGCCGCTCGGCGCGGCCGGCGCGGCCGGCGACCTGATGCAGAAGCTGGTAGGTTCGCTCGCTCGCCCGCAAATCGCCGCCCGAAAGTCCGAGATCGGCGTCGACCACGCCCACCAGCGTCAAGGCCGGAAAATGATGGCCCTTGGCGACGATCTGGGTGCCGATGAGCAGATCGATTTCGCGCCCTTCCATGCGCTCGACGAACGCGCTCGCCGTCGCCGGGCCGCCGATCGTATCGCTGGTGATGATCTCGATCCGCGCCGTAGGAAAAAGCGCCGTCGCCTCCTCGGCGACGCGCTCCACGCCGGGCCCGCAGGCGGCAAAACGCTCCTCGGCGCCGCACGACGGGCATTCGCGCGGCAGGCCGGACGCATAGCCGCAATGATGGCATTGCAGTCTGCCGGCCAGCCGATGCTCGACCAGCCAGGCGGTACAGCTTGGGCATTGCAGACGATGCCCGCAGGCGCGGCACAGGGTCAGCGGCGCGTAGCCGCGCCGATTCAAGAAGAGCATCGCCTGCTCGCCCGCGCCAAGCGTCGAGGCGAGCGCATCGCGCAGCGGCGGCGCGAGCCAGGCGCGGCGCGGCGGTGGCGTGCGGCGCATATCGACCGCCTCGATCTTGGGCAACGCCGCGTCGCCGTGCCGGTCGGGAAGATGCAGCGCACGATAGCGCCCCTGCTCGACATTGACCGTCGTCTCGAGCGACGGCGTGGCCGAGACCAGCACGATCGGAATTTCGGTCAGCCGAGCGCGGACCACCGCCATGTCGCGGGCGTGGTAGACGACCCCGTCTTCCTGTTTGAACGCGCTTTCGTGTTCCTCGTCGACGACGATCAATCCCAGCTCGGGAAACGGCAGGAATAGCGCCGAGCGTGCGCCGACCAGCACGCGCGCTTCCCCGGCGGCGACCGCGCGCCAGGTGTTTCGCCGCGCCGATGCCGCGAGCTCCGAGTGCCATTCGCCCGGCGCGGCGCCGAAGCGCTCGGCGAAGCGTTTGAGCCATTGCGCACTGAGCGCGATCTCGGGCAGCAGGACCAGCGCCTGCTTGCCCGCCCGTAATGTCGCAGCGATCGCCTCGAAATAGACCTCGGTCTTGCCGGCGCCGGTCACGCCGTCGAGGAGCGTGACCGAGAACCCACCGGCGAGCGCATCGACCAGGGGGTCGGCGGCGCGACGCTGGTCGGCGGACAATACCGGCCCGGCGCGCGCGCCGTCCGGCGTCGCAGCCGGCGCTCGCCTGGTCTGGATCAGCTCGAGCCAGCCGAGGTCGAGCATCCCGCGCACGACGGTCGCGCCAACGCCGGCCTCGCGCGCCAGTTCACGCGGCAGTCGCGGCGGCCCGCCACGTAGCGCGCTCAGCACGCGCCGTCGCGCGGCGGTGAGTTTGCGATCCGCCGTCGCGCCGGAGTCGGGGGCTGCCGGCGTCATCCGGCATGCGAAGATCGGGCGCGGCGGATCGAGCGCGGCCGATACGCTCATCGCCATGCGCAACACGGCGCCCGGCGGCGTCAGCGTGTAGCCGGCCACCCAGTCGACGAATCGGCGAATCGGCGTGGCGAGCGGCGGCGTGTCGAGTCGCGATGCGACATTCCTGAGCCTTTCGCGCGGCAGTTTCGTCTCCTGCCGGTCATCGGCGTCGTCCCAAACCACGCCGATCACGCTGCGCCGGCCCAGCGGCGCCTGAACGAAGTCGCCGGGGCGCAAACCCAGGTTTTCCGCCGCCAAATAGTCGTAAGGACCGGCGAGCGGCAGCGGCAACAACACGCGCACGCGCCGCCTCGCCTCGTCATTCAGCATCGACTGCGGTGGCGAACTGGTCTCGCGAATCGCCATGGGCTACACTTTACGCGCCCGATGCGGTATGGGTCACCAGCAGCGCGCGAATCTTCGCCGCGACGGGGCGGGGCGTACGATTGGCATGAAGTTCTTCATCGACAGCGCCGACTTGAACGAGATCCGCGAGCTTGCCGCCACCGGTCTGGTCGACGGCGTCACGACAAATCCGTCGCTGG
>DATFES010000393.1:0-3576 GCA_035250945.1 Alphaproteobacteria bacterium
CGCCTCGCAGCGCAAGATATTCACCGTTTTTGTGGATAATTCTGTGGACGGTAACGCGCCCGTCACGGTATTCGGGGCGATTCCAGCATTGCCCAAAAATTCGGCAATCGGCAGATTCATTTTCGAGTCAAGCCGCTGTGCGCAAAAACGACCAACAACCGCGACGGAATGCCGTCCGGTTTGTGCAATTGCATCGCTGTGGAAAGGTCGGTGCGAAATCAGTCGGCGTTGTTTTTTTCTCGGCCCCCCAAGTCAGGCTGGCGACTCAATACCTCCATCGCGACGGAGTCAATATTCCTTTGTGTCCGCCGCGAAAAAAATCTCGAGCGCGTGGCGAGACGGCAACTACGGCGCTTTTCTCGAACCGATGCACGATGCACGATCCAACGCGCCGGCGCGCGCGTGCCGGCGATCGATCGCGACCGCGAGGGCGAGGTGCGACATGGCGTTTCCGCAGCGACTGCTTGAGGGATATCGCGCCTTTCGCCGCCACCGGATGCCCGAGGAGCAGCATCGCTATCGCGCGCTCGCCGAAACCGGCCAGCGGCCGGAGACGATGATCATCGGCTGCTGCGATTCGCGCGTTTCGCCCGAGGTGATCTTCGACGCGCGGCCGGGCGAGTTGTTCGTGGTGCGCAACGTCGCCAATCTGGTGCCGTTCTATTCGCCGAGCGGGCTGACGCACGGCGTTTCGGCGGCGATCGAATTCGCCGTCGCCGCGCTCAAGGTCAAGCACATCGTCGTGCTCGGGCATGCGCGCTGCGGCGGCATCCGCGCCTTCGCCGAGCAGGACGCGCCGTTGTCGCCGGGCGATTTCATCGGCAAGTGGATGGCGCTGATCGAGCCGGCCGCCAAGGCGGTGGCGGCGCAAGGCGGGGCGGCGGCGCGGGCGACCTCAGGCGACTGGAACAAGCCTCGGTGATCCAGACGCTCGGCAATCTGCTGACCTTCCCGTTCGTACGCGCCAACGTCGAGCGCGGCGCGGTCGCGCTCGACGGCGCCTATTTCGACGTCGCGACGGGATCGCTCGAGGTCTACGACCGCGCTGGCGGCGGGTTCGCCGCCGTATGAGGCGCCGCGCCGCCTATGGCGCGACGGTCACCTGGCCGCGGATCTCGCCGCCGGGGTGTGCGGCGGTGTGAATGTTGACGTACCAGCGGCCGGCGAGCAGGTCGGCCATCTGGGCGTCGTTGAGCTGCGCCGAACCGCTCATCGGGCTGGCGCTGACCGTAATCGGAACCACGACGCCAGCATTCGCTGTCGGCGCCGCCGGGCCATGGAAATGCGCCGCCCGCACCGGACCGGTGAGGCCGCCATAGGTCACCGTCCAGCTCAGGGTCTTGGTCGACTTGTCCAACTTCACCGCGGCGCTGCCGGTGCCAGGAACATTCACCGGCGGCACTTCGGCCGAGCCGCGCAAGGTTGCGGCGAGATTCGTCATCGAAGCGGGTTTCTGGTCCGTAGCACAGCCGGCGAGCCCGACCGTCGCGACTGCGAGGCCGATTGCCAGCATTCGCCGATTGATCGTCGTCATTTTGGCGCCTCCCCCTCTTGGTCGCGGCCGTCGCCGATATGAAACGAGGCCGGCCGCGAGTCTTAACACGTTTCGCGCAAGATTATTCCACGCCGCGTGTTTATCCGGTCGTGCGCGCCTGTTTTTCCCGGCGATTGGCTTCGCGCACCCGGTTCGGCGGAAACTTGAGCTCGACGCGCGTTCCGGCGCCGGGCTCGCTGGCGATCTCGAGCGTGCCGCCATGCAGCTCGATCAGCCGTCTGGTGAGCGGCAGCCCGACGCCGGCGCCGCCATCGCGCCGTGTCGTATGATTGTTCGCCTGGCCGAACAGCTCGAGCGCCCGCTTGATGTCGCTCGGCGTCATGCCGATGCCGTTGTCGGAGACGGCGATCGCGACGCCGCCGTCAGCGGAGCGTTGCGCTTCGAGCACGATCCGGCCGCCGTCGGGCGTGAACTTCACGGCGTTCGAGACCAGATTCAGCACCATCTGCTTGACGCGGCGCGGATCGCCGAACAACCCGGGCAGGCCGGCCTCGATGCGGCATACGAGATCGACACCGCGGCTGCGCGCGCGTTCCTCCAGCAATCCGCGGCTCCACTCGAGCAGCGCCGCCACGTCGAACGTCTCTTCGACGAGATCGAGCTTGCCGGCTTCGGCGCGCGTCAGGTCGAGCAGATCGTTGATCATCGCCAGCAGCAGTTCGCCGCTTTCGCGGATGTGGCCGGCGTATTCGCGGTAGCGCGGCGAGCCGAGCGGACCGAAGGTCTCCTGCGATAAAAGTTCGGAGAAGCCGATGATCGCATTGAGCGGCGTGCGCAATTCATGGCTGACGACGGCAAGGAAGATGTTCTTGGCCCGGCTCGCATCGTCGGCGGCGTCGCGCGCCGCCCGCAATTCCCTTTCATAGGCGATATGCCGCGCAAGCTGCCGATCGATGGCGGTTACGATCAGCGCCGTGGCGAAGATGACGGCGGCGACGGTCGCCACCCAGATGGCGACGGTCGCATGTGCGATGCCAAGCGCGTCGCTCGACGCCTCGCCCGCCTGATGAAAGCGGGCCGCCGTCATCGTCATGTAGTGTATGCCGAGGAACGCGCCGCCCATTCCCGCCGCGATCACCGGCTTGCGCCAGCCAACCGGGGCCAACAGCGACGCCCACAGCATCGCGCTGGCGACGACGATGGCGGTCAACAGGGCGACGATGAAACGTCGCGAATCGAATGAATGATCCTCCCCCACCTGCATCGCCATGATCACGGTGTAGTAGGCGGCGACGATGCCGAGGCCCATCATCAGGCCGCCCCATGCCAGATCGAGCGGCTCCCTGCCGCGCCGAAGCGCTATCAGCAGGCCCAGCATCGTTCCGCTGACGACCAGCATGAAAGAAAGCAGCGTCAGCGCCGTGTCATAGGCGACGCGCGCGCTTAGGTCCCAGGCAAGAACCGCGACGAAATGGAGCGACCAGGCGCCGCCGCCAACCGCAAGCCCGAACGCGGCGAGCCACGCCAAGCGCAGCCGCCGGTCGGCCGCGGCCAGCCGCTCGCCAAGATCGAGCGCCGCGTACGCCGCGACGCTCGCGACGACGAACGACAACGCGATCAAAGCCGGCTCGCGCAGCTCCTGTACCGCATGTTCGGCCAGAACCGGCATGCGCGCCTTTGAATTTGTTGGCGACGCGACCAGGCTTGCCGGATCGTCATTAAGACTCAATTAACGAATCGGGCGGTCGCGCAAATGTCACGCACGGCAATTATCGTTCGCATGCCGACGGCGCGGCGAAAATTATCCAGCGCAAGCTTGCCAGGCTTATCGTCGCGATCTCGATCGCGACGCGCGGATTCAGCGGAGCGCCAGCGCCAGCACGACCCGGTATTCGCCGTCCTCGACGTAACGCATCGAGCTGCCGAGCGCCAGACGCGGTCCGCCGACGTTGAAGCCGACGTTGTAGGCCATGCCGCGATCGGCGGCGTGTAGATGCTCGACGCCGAAGCGTCCGATCAGGCTCGCGGCCAACGGCATGTCGCCGGCGAGCCCGTACGACATGACGTCGACGATCGGCGCG
>DATFES010000401.1:0-2933 GCA_035250945.1 Alphaproteobacteria bacterium
GCTGGCGCGTCCAAGCAACCTTTTGGTGCTCGACGAGCCGACCAACGATCTCGACATGGATACGCTCGACCTTTTGCAGGAGACTCTCGACGAATACGAAGGCACTTTGCTTATCGTCAGCCACGACCGCGATTTCCTCGACCGGCTGGCCAACGGTATCTTGTCGATGCGAGGCGACGGCACGGTCGAGGAATTTGCCGGCGGCTACAGCGATTATCTGCTGCAAAGCGGCGGCGCCCGCGACGGCGCCGTCGAGCCGTCGGAAGCGCGCAAGTCGTCGGCCAGATCGGCCCGCGGCTCAGGGTCGCAGCCGCGTGCGTCGCGGCAGCGACTCTCGTATCGCGAGACGCAGGAGCTCGATGGGTTGCCGGCCGCGATCGAGCATCTTACGGCGACTCGCGCCACGCTCGAGAGGGAACTCGCCGATCCATCGCTCTATTCGCGCGATCGCGCCCGCTTCGAAGCGGCGATGGAGGAGCTGGCGGGCACACGTGCGGCGCTGGAACGTGCCGAGGCGCGCTGGCTCGAGCTTGCCGAGCGCGAGGAGGAGCTGGCGACCGGCCGTAAGTGAGATCGAGTGCGTGCGCCGATGGGGTTGATCGCTCGCACGGCGAGCCCTAAATGATTCGTCGAGCCTGAGAACAAAGGGAGGACGCAATGCGCATGGTTCTTGAATGCGGCCGCATCGTTCCCGGATGTTCGTTCGTCGCGCGCGCCGATTCGGAGGAAGACCTGCTTCTCAAGGCGGTCGAGCACGCCCGCAGCGTTCACGGCGTCGAGCATGCCAGCGAGGCGCTCAAAGCGAAGATTCGCGCCGCGATCATCGCCGCCGACGCGGACTGAGGCCCTGGCGCTCCGGAGCCCGTGCTTGGGCGGCCTCGAGCATACGCGACGATATCGGCAATTTGCGGCACACTGACGGAACTATCGCCCGCATGCCGAGCTTGTCGAAGCTTGAGGGCGATGGCCGCATCCGTCGCTGCGTGGAGGACGAGGCCATCCCGTTTCCGCGGCGCCCTGGCGGTTCGACGTATTTTACCGCCATTGCATTCGTACCTTGCGTTTTCAGCGTTTCGCGGCGCCCGATGAAGCGTGCATCCTCGGCGCCCCATGCGGCCCTTCGATGCGCTGATCGCGATTTTCGTGATGATCGTCTGGGGCTTCAACTTCGTCGCCGCGAAGTGGGGCCTCGCCCATTTTCCCCCCATCTTGATGATGGGTCTCCGTTTCGGGTTGATCGCTATTCTGCTGCTGCCGTTCGCCAAACCGCCGCGGGGCAAGATGAAGCCGATCCTGCTGCTGTCGGTGACGCTCGGCTGCGCGCATTTCAGCATGATGTTCACCGGCTTGCGCGATCTCGACGCGGCGACGGTCAGCATCGCCATTCAGACGCAGGTTCCATTCGCGGCGTTGCTGGCGGCGATTTTCCTCGGCGACACGCTCGGCTGGCGGCGCGCGCTCGGCATGGCCGTGGCGTTTACCGGCGTAGTGCTGATCGCCGGCGAGCCGCGCGTCGGTCTCGATGGCTTGTTTCCCTTGTCGCTCGTCGTCGGTGCGGCGTTCATCTGGTCGGTGGCCAACATCCAGATCAAAGGTCTCGGCGCGGTCGACGGCTTCGCGCTCAACGCGTTCCTGAGCCTGTTCGCCGCGCCGCAGCTCTTCCTGGTCTCGTTCTTTCTCGAGCGGGGGCAGATTCCGGCGATCCTTCAAGCCGACGTCTGGGCCTGGGGATCGGTGGTCTACATGGCCGTGATGGTGACAATCGTTTCCTACGTGATGTGGTACCGTCTGCTGCGGCGCTATCCGGTAAATGTCGCAATGCCGTTCACGCTGCTGGTTCCGGTGGTCGGGGTCTTGTCGGCGGTGCTTTTCCTGGGCGAGCCGCTCAGCTGGCGAACCATCGTCGGCGGCATCGCGACGTTGATCGGCGTCGGTATTATCATCGTCCGCCGGCCGCAGCTTCCTGATCCCGAGGTCGCTTCGAAGACGACGTGAATTTCATCGATTTTCCTTCGCCCAATCACGATGCGCGCGCCGAAGGCGCGACGATCGACATGCTGGTGCTCCATTACACCGGCATGCCCACCGGCGCCGACGCGCTCGCCCGTCTCGTCGATCCCGCCGCCAGGGTGAGTGCGCACTACCTGATCGAGGAGGACGGGCGCGTGTTCCGCCTCGTGCCGGAGATGCGCCGCGCCTGGCACGCCGGGATCGCCTATTGGCGCGGCGTCCGCGACATCAATGGCAGCTCGATCGGCGTCGAACTGGTCAATCCCGGCCACGAATTCGGCTATCAGGATTTTCCCGAGGCGCAAATGCAGGCGCTCGAGAACCTCGCCAAGCAGATCATCCTGCGCCACGCAATCCCGGCCATCAATGTCGTCGGCCACTCCGACGTGGCGCCGCAGCGCAAGCGCGACCCCGGCGAGCGCTTCGATTGGCGGAGGCTGGCGCGCGCCGGCGTCGGTGCGTGGCCGACCGACGATTCACGCCCGATCGCCGAGACGCGAACCATCGCGTTTGGCGCGCGCAACCGGATCGTCGGCGAAACGCAAGAGTGCCTTGCTTCGTATGGCTATGAGACTCCGCAAAGCGGCGAGCTCGACGCGGCGACCGCCAAGGTCATCGAGGCGTTCCAGCGCCATTTTCGGCCGCGCATCGTCGACGGTCGGATTGACGGCGAAACGCGCTCGCTTGCCGGCCGTTTGGCCGGCGCGGTGTTGACCGCGCGCATCGGCGATCGTACGTAACCTGTGCCAGATGGCCGGATGGCCGCGCCAATGGCCGGTTCGCCGGCCGTTCGCGAGGAAAGTCCGGGCTCCACGGAAACGAGGGTGCCGGGTAACGCCCGGCGGGGGCGACCCCAGGGAAAGCGCCACAGAGAATAGACCGCCGGCGAATTTCGGTTCGCAGGCAAGGGTGAAACGGTGCGG
>DATFES010000404.1:0-4495 GCA_035250945.1 Alphaproteobacteria bacterium
GCGACTCCATCGTCGATGTCCCACAGACTCGCCGACCGATTGCGCGCCAAGGGCCGCTTGCGGCGCTTGATGTCGGCGAGCAGCAGGATACCGGGCGGACGGACGACATCGCGATAGGACCCGTCGATTCCGAGATGCGCACGCCGGCCGGCCTCGGCGCGATAGAACGGCCGCCCTTTGGCCAATTCGAGCAATGGCGGAACGGTCAGCCCCGAATCACGGAGCCGGCGCACGAACCAATCGGCGCCGAGCTGGTCGATCAACTCGAAGGGGCCATGTTTCCAATTGTAGCCGAGGCGCATGGCGTCATCGATCGCAACGACGTCGTCGGCGATCTGCGGCGCCAGACGCGCCGCGTAGCTCAATGTGCGGGAGAGGACCCACCATGCATAACGCCCGCCCTTGTCGGGGTGATCGAGCAGCGCCCGCAAGCCGTGCTTGCGGCTTGCACTGACGCTTTTCAGCGATGCCTTGTGCGTCGCGCGGTATTCGCCGCGGGCGAGGTCCAAGGCTTCCTTGACCCTTTCCAGCGTGTCGGGCCGGAGACGATAGAACCCGCCTTTGCCCTTACGGCCGGTGTAGCCTTCGGTGATCATCCTTTGGATCACTGGCGGTTGGCGGAAGACGCCATGGAAAGGATCGTCATCGGGCAGCGCCGCGGCCATGCTCGCCAGAACATGCGGCATCAGGTCGAGGCCGACCAAGTCGAGCAGCCCGAACACGCCGGTTTTCGGCGCGCCCATCGGCCGGCCGAGCGCCGCATCGGCTTCTTCGACCGTGAGGCCGGCATCGAACGCGCGTACGACGCCGCATTGCAGCCAGTAAATGCCGATCCGGTTGGCGATGAAGCCGGGCGTATCCTTGGCCCGTACCACGGTCTTGCCCAGGCGCATGTCGGCAAAACGTTCAATCGACGCGATGGCGTCCTCGCGGGTCCGGGAGCTTGCGACGACTTCGAGCAGCCTCATATAGCGCGGCGGATTGAAAAAATGGGTGATCAGGAAATCCGCGGCGAATCGATCGGCCGAACCTTCGAGCAGCGTCGCCAGCGGAATGGTCGAGGTGTTCGACGAGACGATCGATCCGGGCCGACGGGCCTGCTCGATTTTCTCGTAAAGCGCGCGCTTCGCATCGATCCGTTCGACGATCGCCTCGATGATCCAGTCGCAATCGGCGATCAGTCCGATGTCATCGTCGATGTTTCCGACGGCGACCAATTCGACGTCGCGGCGATGCATGAACGGAGCGAGCTCGGTCTTGAGAAGTCGGTCGAGGGCGGATTCGGCGACGGCATTGCGATTCGCCCCGTTGGTCGTCGCGATGTCAAGAAGCCGGACCTTGACTCCGGCATTGGCGACATGCGCGGCGATGGCCGCCCCCATCGTGCCTGCGCCAATGACGGCGACCTTGCCGATATCGATCATCCCGCCGCCTCGAGCACAGTGGCGATCCCCTGGCCGCCGCCGATGCACTGGGTGGCCAGCGCGAACGTTCCTCGCTCGCGCGCCAGGAGCGCCGCCGCCTTGCCGACGATCCTCGCGCCGGTGGCGCCCAGCGGATGGCCCAGCGCGATCGCGCCGCCGTCGATATTGACCTTGGCCGGGTCGAGGCCGAGATCGCGCAGGCACGCCAGGCATTGCGATGCGAACGCCTCGTTGACCTCGACAACATCGAGGTCGGCGACCGAAAGCCCGGCGCGTTGCAGCGCCTTTCTCGACGCCGGAACCGGTCCGATGCCCATGATCTCCGGCTCGCAGCCGGCGATGGCGATGCTCCTGATCCGCGCCAGCGGCCGCAAGCCATGCGCTTTCGCGTAGTCCTCGCTGCATACGAACGTTGCCGCCGCCCCGTCGGTGAGCGGCGACGAGCTGCCCGCGGTGACCGTGCCGTGCTCCTCGAATGCCGGCTTGAGCGCGGCCAAGCCCGCTTCCGTCGCGTCGACGCGAATGCAGCCGTCGGCGCCGACGGCGGATCCGTTGCATGAAATCGGGACGATCTCGTCGTTAAACCGGCCGCCCGCCCGCGCGCGCGCCGCGCGGCTGTGGGATTCGAGCGCGAACGCATCCTGCTCGCGACGCGTGATCTGGTATTGCGTGGCGATGCGCTCGGCGGTTTCGCCCATCGAGATGTAGGCTTGCGGGTAAGTCTCGTAGAGGCCCGGATGCGGCATCGGATTGAAGCCCATGATCGGAACCCGGGTCATCGATTCGACGCCGGCGCAAATGAACGCCTCGCCGGCGTTCATTTGGATCGCGCCGGCGGCCATATGGATGGCGTACATCGACGATCCGCAAAAGCGGTTCACGGTGACGCCGCCGACCGAGTGCGGCAGGCGCGCCAAAAACACGGCGAGCCGCGCCACGTTCAATCCTTGCTCCCCCTCGGGAAACGCGCAGCCAAGGATCAGGTCCTCGATATCGCCGCCATCGACGCCGGTCCTGTGCATCAGCGCCCTCACGACCCGCGCCGCGAGCTCGTCCGGCCGGACGCCTTTCAGCTCGCCCTTCGCGGCGGGCGTGAATGGCGACCTCGCGTATCCGGCGATTACGACGTTTCGCATCTTCGCTCCCGCTCAAGTCTCGGCTGTCTGGACGATTTCCGGCGCGGCCGCGGCCGACATTTCCGCGGTTCGTAGATCCTTCCTTGATATCTTGCCGATCGGCGTTCGCGGCAACGCGGTGCGGAACTCGATCCGCCGCGGCGTCTGAAACGGCGCGAGTTTGTCGCGGAGAAAGTCGCGAAGCTCCGGCCCGGTCAGCTTTTGCCCCTCGCGTAGCGTGACGAACGCCTTGACGATCTCGCCGCGATGTCGGTCCGGAACGCCGCAGACGGCCGCCTCGTTGACCGCGGGGTGCAGCAGGATCGCTTCTTCCACCATGCGCGGATATAC
Source organism: Alphaproteobacteria bacterium (assembly GCA_035250945.1). Taxonomy (GTDB): domain Bacteria; phylum Pseudomonadota; class Alphaproteobacteria; order CACIAM-22H2; family CACIAM-22H2; genus DATFES01. The sequence goes on from DATFES010000404.1 coordinate 2,891, forward strand.
ATTGAAGCCACCGCTGAGGATCAGATCCTTGATCCGGTCGACGATATAGATGTAACCCTCGGCGTCCATGTAGCCGACGTCGCCCGTGTGCAGGCGCCCGCCGCGGAAAACGTCGATGTTCTCCTTGGCGCGATTCGCGTAACCCAGCATGACCTGCGGCCCGGTGACGCAGATCTCGCCCCGTTCGCCGGTCGCCAAGACCCGGCCGGGATCGTCGAGGGCGACGATTTCGATGACGGTTCCCGGCAGCGGCAGCCCGACCGAGCCGGGTCTGCCGCCCTCGTCAAGCGGGTTGATCGTGCAGACCGGACTGGCTTCGCTGAGACCATAGCCCTCGGCGAGCCCGCACCCGGAGTTTTCCTCGAATCGGCGCTGAACCTCGCGCGGCAAGGGCGCGCCGCCGGAAATGCAGAACTTGAGGCTCGACATGTCGTGCTTGGCGCGGTCAAACGCCGCGTTGAGCGCCGAAAACATCGTCGGCACGCCGATGAACACCGTCGGCTTCTCCCGCGTGATCGCCTCAAGAACTTCCGACGGCTGGAACTTCGCCAGCAGAACCATCTCGGCGCCGACCAGCAGGCTCACGTTCATAACCGCCGTCATCCCGAAGGAGTGGAACAGCGGCAGGACAGCGAGGAATTTCTCCTCGCCGGAGCGAGCGAGCGGCGCCCATCGCCCTATCTGCGTCGCGTTTATGAAAAGGTTGGCGTGGGTGAGCCTTGCCGCCTTCGGGAACCCGGTCGTTCCGCCGGTGTATTGCAGCACCGCGACGTCGATCGCCGGATCGATCTCGGACGGGTCGATCATGCCGTCATTGTCGATCAATCGCTCGAACGGTACATGTCGATCGTCGCAGGGAATAGCCGCGACTTCGCGGGTCTTGAGAAAATCGAACAGAACTTTCTCGGTGAATCGCAGCGCGCCGCTCATCCGACAGACAACGATGCGTTCGATCGGATTACCGTCGCGCGCTAGCGCCGCGATCTTGTCGTAGAGCCCCTTTATGTCCATCGTGACGAGGAGGCGGAGACCGGAATCGGCGATTTGTTTCGCGATCTCGGGCGCGGCGCATAGCGGATTGATGTTGACCACGGTGCCTCCGGCCTTGAGCACCGCGTAGAAGCAGATCACGGCATAGGGGCAATTGGGCAGCATCAGGCCGACATTGATCCCCTTATCGACGCCGTGCGCCCTGAAACCGGCCGCCGCTCGTTCGATCAGCGTCCCGATCTCGCGGTAGGTGTACTTTTTGCCGCGGAAGCTGGCGCAGATATTCTCCGCGTAACGCTCGACCGCATCGTCCAACATGGCGGTGAGCGACCGGACCTCGATGTTGGCCCGCCAATCGACGCCGCTCGGATACGCTCGCTCCCAAGGATAGAGCCGAGCCTTGCGCGACGTTGCGAACGGCCGCGCGCGCCGCAATTGCGCGAGCAGCGTCTGCATCGAGCGTGGAAAACCGCGGGAGATCTCGGCCACTGGGTTGGCGGCGTCGCGGCGGTGCGGCGCGCCCTCGAGCGCGACCGGCGCCAGCGCGTCGAGGAATGAAATGACCAGCTCCCTGGTATCGCCGATGTCTTCGTTGAGAATTCCGTGCCGGTGCGA
>DATFES010000415.1:0-5211 GCA_035250945.1 Alphaproteobacteria bacterium
CGAGAATAAAAAAACAAGCCCTCATGGTGAGCCTGTCGAAACATGAGGGAGAACGACGTGATCACATCTGAACGGAATATGGTCTAAAGCCGCGACTGCGGCTCGTCCGAACGCAGCGCCTCGCGGATCCCGGCCTCGAGCTCGTCGAGCGCGAGATGCGTCTTTGCCGCGTTTTCGAGGTGAATGAAACGCAGTGCCGGCGCGCCCGATCGATGAAAGATCAAAACGGTCGGAATGCGGGCCACGTCGCCGAACAGGCGCTTGGTTTCGTCGCTGCCGCGGACCACGGGAAAGCGCGGGGCGTAGCGGTCGAGAAACCGCTTTAGGCGCAGACCATCGACGGCGGCGCCTTCCCAGTCCTCGAACAGATTGACTGCGACAATGGCGAGCCCGGCGCCGCGATACTTGGTATCGAGCTCGACGAGCGCTTTGAATTCCGGCTGGCAGGGCGGACACCAGCTGGCGAAGAAATTGACCACGACAGCGCCGCCATCAAGCGCGGCGCGCTCGAGCGTATTGCGCAACGCCGGGAGCGAGGCGAGGTGCGATTTGCGGGCCGGATCGAGGGCGAAATCGGGGAGGGCAAAGGCTCCGGGCTTCGCCCCGTTCGAAGTCTCCGGCGCGATCGCGGGCAGCCCGACGACTGGGGCCGGACCCGCAATCAGAATCGCTAACGCAATGCCGAGTTGGCGCAGGAATGACACGGGCACCCGCCGTATTGGCTCGTTCATCCGACGATACCAGTTGCTAGTCGTGGTTATATTCACGTTCGCGTGCCTTCGCTTCGTCCCACAGCGCATCCATTTCGGCCAGCGTCGAATCCTCGGGGCGCTTTCCACGTGCCGCAAGGGCGGCCTCAACGCGCCTGAACCGGCGCTCGAACTTCGCCGCGGCGCGGCGCAATGCGCTCTCGGCATCGACCTTCGCCCAGCGGGCGGCATTGACGCACGCAAACAGCAGATCGCCAATTTCCTCCTCCAGCCGGGCCGGGGCGCCCCCGGTATTGATCTCGGCGCGCAATTCGTCGACCTCTTCGACGATCTTGTCGAGCGCTGGGCCGGCGTCGGGCCAATCGAAGCCGACCCGGGCGGCGCGGCCCTGGATTTTTTGCGCTCGGGTGAGTGCCGGTAATCCGACCGGCACGCCATCGAGAGCGCCCGCCGGGGCGTCGGACCCGCCGTGCCGCTCGCTGGCCTTGTGCGCCTCCCAGGCGACCGTTTGCGCTGCCGAGCCGGCGATCTCGGCGTCGGCGAATACGTGCGGATGACGCCGGACCATCTTTTCGGAAAGCGCGGCCGCCACCGCGTCGAAATCGAAGAGGCCGGCTTCCTCGGCCATGCGCGCATGGAAAACGACTTGGAAGAGGAGGTCGCCAAGCTCTTCCTTAAGCCCGGCCATGTCGCGCCGCTCGATCGCATCGGCCACCTCATACGCTTCCTCGATCGTGTATGGCGCGATGGTGGCGAAGGTCTGCTCGACGTCCCACGGGCAGCCTCGCGTCGGGTGCCGCAGCCTGGCCATCACGGCCGTGAGACGCTCGATCGGCGGAGACGAATCTTGGGTCATTGGGTGTGTCGATCCATCGCCAGTTCGGTAGGCCCATTCGATCCGCCCAATCTATAGCCGGCGCCACCGGTGGGGGAACGGGCTCGAGCGCCGTCGGTCGTGGACTGGATTGATAACTCGCATAATCAATATTATCGAAAATTAAAAATATGCAACCATGCGACGGGACTGGACCCAAGTTAAGTCGCCTCACGTGCGAGATCTACGCCCCAGTAGAGCCGTGCGGCCAGCGCCTGCCCCGCATACCGGAAACGGCGGTTTTACAGTCGAGTAGCGTCGGCCAAACTGCCGCCGGCCATGACGATGCCCCGACGCGATGCCGACCCCGTTCTTGCGGCAAATAAATCCGAAGCTCATTGGATCGCCTATGCGCTAGCGACGGCCGCGGTCCTGTGCTGGTCGGGGAACTGGATCGTTGGCCGCGCGGTTCGGGCCGAAATGCCGCCGATCGGTTTCAACTTTTGGCGCTGGGCGATCGCTTGCCTGATTTTGGCGCCATTCGTGCTGCCGGGTTTCAGGCGCCAAGCGCGCACCCTTCGACACCACTGGCGAATGGTGCTTCTGCTGTCGCTGACCGGAATCGTCGTCTTTCAGGCGCTGGTCTACGCCGGGCTGCAGCGGACCCCCGCCGTCAACGCGGTTCTGATGAATTCGGCGATTCCGCTGTTCATCATCTTGTGCGCGTGGATCCTCGACCGCGACCGGCCGCGCGCGGCGCAATACACCGGCGTCGCCGTGTCCATTCTCGGTATCGCGGCGATCGTGGCGCGCGGCAGCGTCGGCGAGCTCTTCGCCTTGCGTCTCAACGTCGGCGATCTGCTGATTCTGGCCGCGATGCCGGTATGGGGCATCTATACCGTCCTCTTTCGGCGCCGCCCGCCCGGAGTTGCGCCGATGACGCTCGTCTTCGTCTTCTCCGCCGTCGGCACCATCATCAACCTGCCCCTCTATCTAATTGAAAGCGCGCTGACCGGCCGCAGCGTTCCGAGCTCTCCCGATGCGCTCGCGGCGATCGGTTACGTCGCCGCCTTTGCCTCGGTGATCGCATTCTATGCGTGGAACGAGTCAGTCGTACGCATTGGGCCGAGCCGCACGGGCGTCTTCGTCCACCTGATGCCGGCCTTCGGCACGCTGATGGCGATGAGTTTCCTCGACGAAGTTCCGCGCTGGTATCACGGCCTGGGCATCGCCCTCATATTTGGCGGCGTCTGGCTTGCGGCGCGGGGCCGCTAGAACGAAACTTCTTGGTGTCCCCGAGCAAGCGGCGTCCTCACGCTTCGACAGGCTCAGCGTGAGGAGATTTTCATTTCCTCGTCCCGAGCTTGTCGAAGGACGAGGCCGCTCGAGGAGCGGAACGATGCGGCCGCTAAAGCGCGATCACCATCCCGTCATAGGCCGGCTCGACGCCGGCCGGCAGCCGCGCTGCCCACGCGGCGTAATCGACGCGGTGGTTCATGTGGGTCAGGATGGCGCGTCGCGGCTTGACGCGGGCGATCCAGCCGAGCGTCTGTTCGAGATGGCTGTGGGCTGGATTCGGACCTTCCTGAAGGCAATCGACCACCCAGACCTCGACCCCGGCGATCGCCCGGAAGGCGTCTTCGGACAGCTCCTTGACGTCGGTGGAATAGGCAAAGCGACCGAAGCGCAGACCAAGCGTCGGGTCGCGATCGCCGCCATGCGCCTGGTCGAACGGCACGATCTCGAGCGTGCCGATCGTGAACCGGCCGGAGATTTCCCGCGCCACAAGCGAAGGCGCGTACCAGATACCGTCGTTGGTGCGTGGCGGATGGAATGCGTAACCGAAGCGCCGCAACGTCTCGGCCATGGTGAGCCGGTCGCCCCAGACATCGAGCGGCGCGTTGCGGTGGAAGTTGATCGATCGCAGGTCGTCGATGCCGTGGATGTGATCGGCGTGGCCGTGGGTGAGAACGACCGCATCGACCGTGGCCAGTCCGTTCGCCAGGAACTGTTGGCGCAGATCGGGCGAGGCGTCGACGAGGACTCGTGTCGGACCCTCCTCGACCACGATCGACACCCGCGTTCGCTTGTTGCGCGGATCATCCGACGTGCACACCGCGCACGCGCAGCCGATCAACGGCACGCCGCCCGAGCCGCCGCAGCCGAGGATGGTGACTTTCATGACTCCGCGCGATGCGGCGCCATAGCGCGATCGAACAGTGCAAAAAAGTTCGCCGTTGTCGCGCGGGCCAACTCGTCCGGCGCGACGCCCTTGAGCTCGGCCACTTTGGCCGCCGTATAAGCGACGAACGCCGGCTCGCACGACTTGCCGCGCACCGGCACCGGCGCCAGGTACGGGGAGTCCGTTTCGACCAGCAAGCGGTCGAGCGGCAGCGCCTTGACGGTGAGGCGCAAATCCTCGGCGTTCTTGAACGTAACGATGCCCGAGATCGAGATGTAGAAGCCGAGCTCGATCGCACACTCGGCGAGCGCGCGGGTCGAAGTGAAGCAATGCAGTACGCCCTTGAGCCGCCGGCCTGCGGCGGCGGCGGCTTCGGCCAGCATGTCGCCGGTGTCCTGGTCGGCATCGCGGGTGTGGACGATGAGCGGCAGGCCCGCTTCAATCGCCGCGCGCATGTGGGCGCGGAAGTTCGCCCGCTGCTGTTCGCGCGGGCTCTTATCGTAGTAGTAGTCGAGGCCCGTCTCGCCAATACCGATGACGCGCGGATGCCGGGCGAGCGCCACGAGTTTGGCCGCGTCGGCCGCCTCGTTCTGCGCCTCGTGGGGATGGACGCCGACCGAACACCAGATTTCGGGGTGCGCCTCGGCCAGCCCCCGCACCCGCTCGAAATCCTTGAGCTTGGTGCCGATGGTCAGCAGCGTCCCGACGCCGGCCGCGCGGGCACGCGCGAGGACGCCCGTCAGATCGTCGGCGAGCGGCGGATAGTCGAGATGGCAGTGGCTGTCGACCAGCATCATCCGCGGGGCGATTCGATCTTTCTCGGCTCGGCCGGATGCGCGAGGTGCGCGGCAGTCGTGCCGGTCACTACATGGCGCGGGAAGATGCCGCTCGGCGCCGGCAACTTCGTGCCAGGCGCGATCGGCGTAGCGAGCGCCGCGAAATCGCGCGCATGCTCCGGCTGGCCGAGCTGGTCGAGCAGCTTCGCCATCGAGCCCGGCATGAACGGCTGGCAGAGGATTGCGCAATGGCGGATCACCTCGGCTAGGACGTAGAGCACCGTGTTCATCCGCGCCGGATCGGTCTTCTTGAGCGCCCACGGCGCTTGCTCGTCGACATAACGGTTGGCCTCGCCGATCACCCGCCATAGCGCATCGAGCGCTTTGTGGAACGCCTGCTGCCCGATCTCGGCGCGCAGCACCGGGAGCAACGCGCGCGCGGCTTCCAACATCGCGTCGTCGCGCGCCGTGAACTTACCCGGCTGGGGTACCGAGGCGGCGCAATTGCGGTTGACCTGGGTCAGCACGCGCTGCGCGAGGTTACCGAAATCGTTGGCGAGGTCGTTGTTGAGTCGCCCTTCGATCGCCCGCTGCGAGAAATCGCCGTCCTGGCCGAACGACACCTCGCGCAGTAGGAAATAACGCACCGGGTCGAGCCCGTATTTGTCCTTCGAAATGATGTCGAATGGATCGACGACGTTGCCAAGCGACTTGGACATCTTCTGGCCT
>DATFES010000419.1:0-5225 GCA_035250945.1 Alphaproteobacteria bacterium
GCCGCCCGCCCGGCTCGACCGGGCCATCGAAGCCGATGCGTCGCAGTTCATCGCCTATCGTCTTGCCTTCGATATCGGCGCGACCGCGGCCATAGGCGAGTTCGAAGACGCCGGCGAACACGCCGGATCCGACCATTGCCGGAGCAAATCGCGAGCCTTCCTCGTTCGTCCACACCACGACTTCGACCGGGGCGCGCGTTTTGACGCCGAGGTCGTTGAGCGAGCGCACGACCTCGAGCCCGGCCAGCACGCCATAAGCGCCGTCGAACTTGCCGCCGGTCGGCTGGCTGTCGATGTGGCTTCCGGTCATGACTGGCGGCGCCGCGTCGTCGCTCCCCGGCCGCCGTGCGAAGATGTTTCCCATCTTGTCGATTTGAATCGAGCAGCCGGCCGCTTTTGCCCACGCGATGAACAGTTCCCTCGCTTGTTTGTCGAGATCGGTCAACGCGAGGCGACATACACCGCCCTTTTCCGTCGCGCCGATTTTCGCCAGCTCCATCAGGCTTCGCCACAGGCGGTCGCCGTCGATGCGGAGGTTCTGTGCGATCGGAGTTTGGCTCATGATCAGCGTTCCCATTTAATTGATCGGCGGCGTCACACCGGCGGGCGGACAAAGGGCTGCGCCGCCTCGAAGGCGCGCGCCGCGCGCATCACGGTCGCATCGTCGAACAATGCGCCAACGATCTGCAGGCCGATCGGCAAACCAGCGCTGGTCAAGCCGCAGGCGATGCTGGCCGCCGGTTGACGCGTCATGTTGAAGGGGTAGCTGAACGGCGTCCAGTCGATCCATTCGCTCTCGCGCTCGGGCTCGTTCAGATCCTGCGAGACTGGCAGCGCCGGCACCGCCACCGAGGGCGTGAGCAGCAGATCGTAGCGGCGGTGGAATGCCGCCATCTTCTGGCCGAGATCGGCGCGCACCGCATCGGCGTCCAGCCAGTCGCGTGCGCTCCTGCGGGCGCCGTCTTCGGCGGCTTCACGTAAACCCGGGTCTAGCTCGCCCAACCGATCGGCCGGTAAAGTGGAGACGAGTTTGGCCGCACCAGTGGTCCACAGCGTCCAGAACGCGCCAAACGGAGAAACGAATCCCGGTTCGGCCGGCTCGACGATCGCGCCGAGCTCGGCAAACATTTGCGCCGCACGGTCGGTCGCCGCTCGCACTTCGGGGTTCAATTGAGCGTAACCGAGCGTCGGGCTGTAAGCGATCTTAAGCCCGCGGACTCCACCCTCGATGCCGACCGTGTAGTCGCGCCCATCGCTGGGCAGCGAATAGGGATCGCGATCCTCGTGGCCGGCCATCGCGGTCAGCATCAAGGCGGCGTCGCCGACCGTCCGCGTCATCGGTCCGACATGCGAGACCAGCCCGAAATAGCTGGGCGGATAAGCCGGAACGCGCCCGAAGCTCGGCTTCAGTCCGAAATTGCCGCTGAACGCCGACGGAATGCGGATCGAACCGCCGCCGTCTGTGCCTATATGCAAGCAACCCATGCCGGCGGCGGCGGCGACCGCGGCGCCTGCGCTACTTCCGCCGGGCGTTCGCGACGGGTCCCAGGGATTGCGCGTAATTCCGGTGAGGGGGCTGTCGCCCAGCGCCTTCCAGCCGAATTCCGGCGTCGTGGTCTTGCCGAGCAGCACGCAGCCGGCGCCGCGCAATCGCGCCACCGCGGGCGCGTCGGCGTCCCAATTTTGGTTTCGCGAAACGAGCTTCGAACCGCGCAACGTGGGCCAACCGCGCGCCAAGATCAGATCCTTCACCGTTGCGGTGACGCCGTCGAGCATGCCGCGCGGCGTGCCCTTCATCCAGCGCGCTTCGCTCTCGCGTGCCGCCGCAAGCGCGCCATCGGCGTCGATCAGGCAGAATGCATTGAGCTTCGGATTGATCTTTTCGATCCGCTCCAGCGCCGCCTTCGTTGCATCGACCGGTGAAAGCGTCTTGCGACGATAGCCCGCTAGCAGTTCGGCTGCGGATGCGAACGCAAGGTCCGACGTCATCACCTTCATAGCGGGGGCTCCATCCAACGACCCGCGATGACCGCGCCGTGGGTGACGATTCGTTGATCGCCGGCGATCGTCTCGCCGATTACGTCGACATACTCGAACGTCCCCCGCGTGACCTCGAGCACCGATGCATCTCCGGCCGCGCCCTCTGCAAGCGTTCCTAGATCCCGTCGTCGCAACGCCCTGGCGGGGGCGGCGGTGGCGCAGCGTACGACATCGACGAGGGGCACGCCGAGGCACAGAAACTTCGACATCGTCACCAGCAGGTCGAAAGCCGGTCCGTCGATGCTGAGCTGATGGGCGTCGCTGCTTATAACGTCGGGCAGGAAACCGGCGGCGAGCGCCGCGCGGGCGGTGCGGAAGCCGAAGGATCCGCCGCCGTGGCCAATGTCGAAAATGACGCCGCGCGAACGCGCGGTAAGAACCTCGTCGTGAATCCGGCCGTCGCCATGCACGGGGGCGTTGGGAAACGGCCGGAAGCAGTGCGTGAGCACGTCGCCAGGCCGCAATCGCGACAGCACCTCGACGCGCGAGGGCGGCGGGTAGTCGAGATGCGCCATCACCGGCAGATCGAGCTGGTCGGCAGCATCGAGCGCGAAATCGAGTGGCGCCACGCCGGTTCCGAAGCTTGCCACGCCGCCGACGCGCACTTTGACGCCGACGACGAGGTCGGCGTGCTCGCGCGCCACACGTACGCATTCGCGCGCGTCGAGCAGCCTGATATCGCTGCATTCTCCGACCATCACCGGGCGACTGAAAGCGAATATCCCGGCATAGGAGATATTGATGTAAGGAAGCACGCGCACCGGCGAAGGCTCGATGACGTGCTTGCGGAAACCATGGAAGTTTCCCGGACCTGCGCTGCCGGCGTCGACCAGCGTCGTCACGGCGCTGCGCCGAGACAACATTTCAGGGTCGAGCCCAAGCGACGTACCGCCCCAGTAAACGTGGGTATGAAGGTCGATCAACCCCGGCGTGACGATCTTACCGCTAACGTCGCGCACCGATGCAACGTCTTCGCGGGCAAGCCCGGCGCCAACCGCCGCGACGCGCCCGTCGCGGAACGCGATATCAGCCATCCGGTCCAGATCTTGCGCCGGGTCGATGACCCGACCGCCGGTTAGAACGAGATCGAATTTCACCTAAACCCTCCCCCCGATGTTCGCCGCCCGGAGCCCATTGGATAGCAGGCCCGCGCGATGAGGAAAACGCGCATCAGGCAATCGGCCAATCTCTTGCCGTCCGTTGGACGATGTGCCTTAAATTGCGCCATGCGGCGAGCGCCAGAACCCGGGCGCGTCGCAGCCGGGGACAATAGGCGGGTGTGGCACGCATTTCGCAGGGACGCACCGAAAAGAGTGCTGCAGGGGCGTCAATGACTCCCGCTGTCTCGGGTCCATCATCCAAGCGCGCACGCACTGGCGGCTCCGCTCGGCCAGTGATGCGTTCGTATCGAGGAGGTTTTCGATCATGAAACAACGCCTCTCTTCGTTGGTCGGAGTTGCGGCTGTCGCCGCGGTAGCGACGATGGTCGCGGCGCACGACGTCGCCGCGCAGTCATCGAGTAAGACGCTCAAGTTCATTCCGCAAGCCGATTTGCGGATCGTCGATCCGATCTGGACGACGGCGTACATCACGCGCAACCACGGCTACATGATCTACGACACGCTGTTCGCGACCGACGCCAACTTCAAGGTGCAGCCGCAGATGGCCGACGGCTACACGGTGAGCTCCGACGGCCTTACCTACACGATCAAGCTGCGCGACGGTCTCAAATGGCATGACGGTCAGCCGGTCAAGCCGGCCGACTGCATCGCATCCATTCGCCGGTGGAGCAAGCGCGACGCGTTCGGACAAAAGACCGGCGAGATGATCGCCGAAATGACGGTCGTCGACGACAAGACGTTCGTGATCAAGGTCAAGGCCCCGTACCCGGCCCTGATCGAGAGCCTTGGCAAGCTGTCTTCGAACGTGCCTTTCATGATGCCCGAGCGCGTCGCGAACACCGATCCGAACGAGCAGATCAAGGAAACGATCGGTTCGGGGCCGTTCAAATTCGTTCGCGAGGAGTGGGTGCCGGGCAACAAGGTCGTCTATGTCAAGAACACCGATTACGTTCCGCGCAAGGAACCTCCATCGTGGGCGGCGGGCGGAAAGGTGGTCAAGGTCGATCGGGTGGAGTGGGTCTACATTCCCGATCCGGCGACTGCGGCGGCGGCGATGTCGGCCGGCGAAGCCGACATCTGGGAGCAGCTGCACCCCGATCTGGTGCCGGTGCTCGCGCGCAGCCGCGACGTCGTCGTCGACAATATCGACCCTTTGGGCAGCATCGGCATTATCCGCTTCAATCACCTGCAGCCGCCGTTCAATAACCCGAAGATGCGTCAAGCGCTGCAGTACCTCGTCGACCAGAAGGAATATCTGACCGCGATCGCGGGCGATCAAAAGAACTGGAAGACGTGCTACGCCTACTACACCTGCGACACGCCGATGGCCAGCGAGGCCGGCGCCGAGGTGCTCAAGGGCGCGCGAAGCCTCGACAAGGCAAAGCAACTGGTCAAGGAGGCCGGATACAACGGCGAGAAGATCGTCGTTCTTTCGGCGACGGATCAGCCGATCGTCCACGGCCAGGCGCTGATCACCACCGAATTGCTACGCAAGATCGGCGTCAACGTCGAACTGCACGCCAACGACTGGGGAACGCTGATCACGCGGCGCGCCTCCAAGGAACCGGTGGACAAGGGCGGGTGGAGCATCTTCCACACCTGGTGGGTCGGACCCGACATGGTCAATCCGGCGCTCAACTCGGCCCTGCGCGGCAACGGCGCCGGCGCATGGTTCGGCTGGCCGAGCAACGAGAAGATCGAGAAGCTGCGGAACGACTGGTTCGTGGCGCCGAATCTCGACGAGCAGAAGAAACTTGCCGCCGAAATCCAGAAAGCGGCCTACGAGGCGGCGCCGTACATTCCGGTCGGCCAGTTCAAGATCCCGACCGCCTATCGCAAGAACGTCTCTGGCATCATCGTCGCGCCCGTGGCGTTCCTGTGGAATATCGAGAAGAAATAGCGGCCTGAACGGCCGGACGACGGCACGGTGTTCGCGTACATCGTCCGGCGGATCTTCGCCACCATCCCCGTAATGGGGGTGGTGGCGCTTTTCGTCTTTTCGCTGCTGTACATCACGCCTGGCGATCCGGCGGCGGTGATCGCCGGCGATCTTGCGACCGATGA
>DATFES010000420.1:0-3241 GCA_035250945.1 Alphaproteobacteria bacterium
GGCAAGAATGGCGGCGACGGGCCCGCAGCCGACGACGCCAGCGCGCTCGACCGCAAGGCGCTCAATGACGCCGTCGCATTCTTGCGCAGCCTCGCGCAACTGCGCGGCCGCAACGTCGAATGGGCCGAAAAAGCGGTCGTATCGGCGGCGACGCTCACCGCCGAGGACGCCGTGCGCGAAAACGTCGTCGATCTGGTGGCGAGCGACGTCAAGGAATTGTTGGCCAAGATCGACGGGCGCAAGATTGTCGTCACCGGTCAGGAACGCACGCTCGCCACCAAGGACGCAAAGATCGTCGAAACCCATCCCGATTGGCGCTCGCGCATCATCGCCGCGATCACCGACCCGACGGTGGCGTATTTCCTGCTGATCATCGGCATCTACGGCATCATTTTCGAGTTCTGGAATCCCGGCTTCGTCTTGCCCGGCGTGCTCGGCGGCGTATGCCTGCTGCTGGCGCTCGCCGCGCTGTCGGTGCTTCCGGTCGACTACGCCGGGCTGGCGTTGATCATCCTCGGCGTTGCTTTCATGGTCGCCGAGGCGTTTACGCCGGGGATCGGGGCGCTCGGAATCGGCGGGCTGATCGCCTTCGTCGCCGGATCGATCTTTCTCTACAATCCGCGCGGCGCCGACGTCGAAATCGCCGTCGGTTGGCCGGCGATCGCCGCCGCGAGCGCGGTCAGCGCGTTGTTCATGTTCGGCGTGCTCGGCTTCGCGATGCGCGCGCGCAAGGCGGCGGTGGTCACCGGCGTCGAGGAAATGCTCGGCAGCGAGGCGCGGGTGCTCGACTGGCAGGGCGAGCGCGGCCACGTCCGGGCGCACGGCGAGATCTGGCGCGCGCGCGCCGATCGCGAACTGGCGCCGGGGGCCACGGTGCGCGTGCGCCAGGTCGACGGATTGACGCTGGTCGTCGAACCGGGCGACCCCGCTTGAGATAAACACCGGCAGGAGGACCGCGGCATGGCTCAGCTCGTCAATTTGCTCACCTTCCTGGCGCCGCTGGTGCTGGTCTTGCTGCTGATCGGCTACTCATTCCGCATCCTGCGCGAGTACGAGCGCGGCGTCGTCTTCACGCTTGGTCGTTTCTGGAAGACCAAGGGACCCGGCTTGATCGTCCTCGTCCCGTTCGTCCAGCAGATGGTGCGCGTCGATCTGCGCATTCGCGTTCTCGACGTGCCGACCCAGGATGTCATCTCGCGCGACAACGTCTCGGTCAAAGTGAACGCCGTCATCTATTACCGCGTGCTGGACGCGCAGAAGGCGATCATCCAAGTCGAGACCTTTACCGAGGCGACCAGCCAGCTCGCCCAAACCACGTTGCGATCGGTGCTGGGCCAGCACGATCTCGACGAAATGCTCGGCGAGCGCGACAAGCTCAACGCCGACATTCGCCGCATCCTCGACGAGCAGACCGACGCCTGGGGAATCAAGGTCTCCAACGTCGAGCTCAAGCACGTCGACCTCAACGAGAACATGATCCGCGCCATCGCCAAACAGGCCGAGGCCGAGCGCATCCGGCGCGCCAAGATCATCGACGCGGAGGGCGAGCTGCAGGCCTCCGAAAAGCTCTTCCAGGCGGCCGAGGTTCTGTCGCGCAATCCCCAGGCGATGCAGCTTCGCTATCTCGCCACGCTGCTCAATATCGCCAACGAACGCTCGAACACCATCGTCTTCCCGATGCCGATCGACGTCACCAGCCTGTTGCGCGGGCCGCGGCCCGCCGACGGCGGCGGGGCATAGCCCGCCGGCCGGAGCGATTGACCGCCCGTGCGCGATTGAAGGAAAGTAGGGCGCTCCACCATCGGGGAATGCCTTGAACGCCATCCGCTTCCGCGACGTTCGCCTGGCGCTCGGCGACGTGCCGATCTTCGACGGCCTCGACTTCGCGGTGGCCGAGGGCGAGTTTCTCTGCCTTCTTGGCCCCTCCGGATGCGGCAAATCGACCAGCTTGCGGATTGTCGGCGGCCTCATCGGCGTCGACGGGGGCGAGGTGACGGTGGACAGCGGCGCGCCGTCGTCGCGCTGGCGCGACATCGCCTTCGTCTTTCAGTCGCCGCGGCTTGTCCCGTGGCGCACCGCGCTCGGCAACGTCGTGCTCGGCATGGAGCTTAGATTCGATTCGCTGCCGCGCGCCAAAATGGAATCGCGCGCGCGCGCCCTGCTCGAGTCGGTCGGACTCGCCGCCGATGTCGATAAGTACCCGCGCATGCTTTCGGGCGGCGAGCGCCAGCGCGTCGCGATCGCCCGCGCGCTCGCCGTCGAGCCGCGCATCATTTTGATGGACGAGCCGTTCTCGGCGCTCGATCCCAACACGCGCCAGCGCATGCGCGAAGAGCTGATCGAACTGTGGAAACGGACGGCCAAGACGATCGTCTTCGTGACCCACGATGTCGACGAGGCGTTGACGCTCGCCGACCGCATCGTCCTTCTATCGGCGAAACCGACGCGCGTGCTCGAAACGGTGGCCATCGCCAGCCCGCGTCCGCGCCGGATCGAAGGCGATGACGATCTCAAGCTGCTGCGCAATCGGCTCCACGCGCGGTTCGGCGCGCTGGCGGCGACAAAATCACGAGAACAAGGGGAGGATCATCGATGAGGACGATCGTTTGCGCCGCGCTGGCGGCGTTGTTGGCCGGCGCCTTCACGCCGCCGGCGGCGGCGAAGGAGAAAGTGACCTTCGCCTATTTGCTCGACCCGGCATACGAGGCGGCGCTGTGGCCGCTGCGCCACGGCAAGATCAAATCCGATCTGGTCGAAGTCGAGACCACCGCGCTCGCCATTCCGGCGCTGCTTCAGGCGACCGGCGCCAAGACCTACGATGTCATCATGACCGCGGCGGTGGGCGTTCCCGGCGCGCTCGACCGCGGGCTGCAGCTCCGCATCATGGCGACCGGCCTGCGCTATCACCAGAACGGCGACGGCGCCGACATCTGGGTGCTCGCCGACAGCCCGATCAAGACCGTCGCCGACCTCAAGGGCAAGACGATTGGCGCCTATTCATTGCGCTCGACCGGCATTACGCTGGTGCGGATCGCGCTGTGGAAGGCGCACGGGCTCAACGTCGCGCTCGACGGCGGCGACATGAAATGGGTCGAAGTGCCGGCGCCGCAACTCCCCGCCGCGCTGTCGTCGAAGAACGTCGACGCCGCGACTCTGATCCACAGCCAGGCGTACAAGGCGGCGCAGGGCAAGGACTACCGCTCGCTGGTGCGCACGGCGCCGGCGGTGAACGAAGTGTTCG
>DATFES010000067.1:0-7716 GCA_035250945.1 Alphaproteobacteria bacterium
GGTCACCGGCGCCGGACTCGAGCCGCACCGCCATTGGCTCGAGGGGGAGTGGCAAGGTTCCCCGCGCCGTGTCGCGATCGACTACGCGCGCGGCGATGTCGCGGCGCGCGTCGAACCGACGCAGGCGGCCGAAATGCGCGAACAAGTTCCGGCCACGTTGCAGCGGGCGACCGTCGATCCGGCGTCCGCGGTGTTGGATCTGCTGCGCCGCGTGAGCGCCGGCCAACCCTGCGATGCCAACTACGCCATCTTCGACGGCAGGCGGCGGTCGGATCTCGTCGTCCGTGATCGTGGTCAGACCGCCGCTTCGGAGGCGCAGAGCGCGGTGTTCTCCGGCGAAGCGCGAATGTGCGAGTTCCTCATCAAGCCGATCGCCGGTTACGCCAAGCTCGACCATCCCGATGACAAGGATTGGCGGCGTCCGCGCAACGGACGGGCATGGATCGGTCGCGTCGCTCCTGGCGCGCCTTTGGCGCCAGTGCGCATCGAGATCGACAACCAATGGGGTACGACGGTCATAACCTTGAAACAGGCGACCTTGCGCACCGCCGAAGCGGCTTCCGAGGCGCCGACCCCGTTGACGCCCTGAGCGGCGCATTCAAAGTCCGACGAGCTCAGCCAACTGTTCGAACCGATCGATGAGCGCGTCGGCGCCGAGCTCCGCCGCCGGAACCGTCGTGTAACCGAAACTAACCACGGCGATCCGCACCCCGGCGGCGCGCGCTGCGCGTACGTCATTGGCGGAATCGCCGACCATCAGCGCCGTTTCCGGCGTCGCGCCGAGGGCGTCCAGCACGCCTAGCACGTGCTTGGGATCGGGCTTGCGGGCGGGGACGTCGCCGCCGGCGATCGCCGCGAAATACCCGCTGAGCGCGAGATCGTCGAGCAAACGTCGCGTGACGCGCGACGACTTGTTGGTGCACACGCCGAGCCGGAGCCCGGCGTCGGCGAGTTGGCCCAGCGTCTCGCGCACGCCGGGGAACGGCCGGGACAGTCGGGCGACGCGCGGCTCGTACAATTCGAGGAAGCGGCGCGATAGGTCGGGCAACGCTTGCGGTGCAAGCCCGCCGGTCGCCATGAATCCTCGCTCGACGAGCATCCCAGCTCCATCTCCGACCATACGGCGAACCGCCGCGGCGTCGAGCGCGGCGCGGCCATGTTCGACGAGTAGCGCGTTCAATGCCGCGATGATATCGGGGGCGGTGTCGACGAGCGTGCCGTCGAGGTCGAATATGACGGCGCGCGGCGTCGTTAAGCCAATTTTAGACATGTAACCCTATGTAATAATTCGTGACTTGGATCGCGAATCCGGCCTATGGCAAGTTCCGCGGCGAATTAAGCGGCTTGGCGCTTTGATCGCCCGCTCCACTGGACCAAATTATCGACCACCCCGCCATGCCCCAACGCAAGTTTGCCGTTATCGTTCTCGCCGCCGGTCTCGGAACCCGCATGCGGTCCAAGCGCCCCAAGGCGCTGCAACCGGTCGCCGGTCGGCCGATGATCGGTCATGTCATGGCGGCGCTCGCGAAATTGAATCCGGCGCGCGTCGTGCTGGTCGTCGGCCCGGGGATGGACGAGGTTGCGGCAGCCGCGCGAAGTGCGGCGCCAGCTCTCGATATCGTCGCGGCGGTCCAGCGCCAACGGCGCGGCACCGGCCACGCAGCGCGGCAAGCCTTGCCGGCGCTGAAGGGATTCGCCGGCGACGTTCTCGTGTGCGTTGGCGACGTGCCGCTGGCGGCGCCCGAAACGCTCGCCAAGCCGCTCTCGGCGCGCGCCGGCGATCGCCCGCCGGACATCGTCGTCCTCGGCATGCGGCAGAGCGACCCGTCGCCCTACGGGCGATTGGTTGTCGATCGAAAGGGGCGGCTTAGCGCCATCGTCGAAGCGAAGGACGCAAGCGAACACGTGCAAGGTCTCAAGCTGTGCAACTCAGGGATCCTCGCGCTCGATGCCGGTCTGCTGGCGCGGCTGTTAAGGCGACTCAAGCCCAATAACGCACAGGGCGAGCTCTACCTTACCGACGTCGTTGCGCTTGCGCGCGGCGATCGCCTCGTGTCGGGCGCCGTCGAGGGTCCGGCAGAGGAGCTTTTGGGGATCAATTCGCGCGCGGATCTCGCGGTGGCCGAAGCGACCATGCAGCTTCGTCTCCGCGCCCAAGCGATGGCCGCGGGCGCGACGTTGCTCGATCCGACGACCGTGTGGTTCAGCCATGACACCAAGGTCGGCCGCGACGTAACGATCGGACCGGCGGTCTTCTTCGGTCTTGGCGTCGAGATCGGCGACGGCGCCGAGATCCTATCATTCAGCCATATCGAAGGCGCCAGGATCGCGCCGGGAGCCCGCATTGGACCGTTCGCGCGGCTGCGACGCGGCGCCGACATCGGCGAGGGCGCCCGTATCGGGAACTTCGTCGAGGTCAAGAACGCGCGCCTCGCGCCTGGGGCGAAGGCAAATCATCTAGCCTACATCGGAGACGCGAAGGTCGGCGCGAAGGCCAATGTCGGCGCAGGCACGATCACGTGTAATTACGACGGCTTCTTCAAGGCGGTCACCGACATCGGCGCCGGCGCTTTCGTCGGTTCGAACACCGCGCTGGTCGCCCCCGTCAAGATCGGCGCTGGTGCGATGATCGCCGCCGGGTCGGTCATCACCCGAGACGTGCCAGTCGATGCTTTGGCGGTCGCGCGCGTCCGCCAAGAACATCGCCCGGGCTGGGCGCGGGCCTTTCGCGCCGGGCGAGCCAAGGCGAAAGCCAAGTCGACCAAGGGCGGATCGCGGAAGAAACGGTAATCGAGGCGGCGGAACGGACGACATGTGCGGAATCATCGGCATCATCGGCACCAGGGACACGACCCCGCTCCTCATCGAGGGGCTGAAGCGGCTGGAATATCGCGGCTACGACTCGGCGGGTATCG
The DNA here is from genome assembly GCA_035250945.1 of Alphaproteobacteria bacterium. Taxonomy (GTDB): domain Bacteria; phylum Pseudomonadota; class Alphaproteobacteria; order CACIAM-22H2; family CACIAM-22H2; genus DATFES01. The sequence continues at coordinate 2,916 of DATFES010000067.1, forward strand.
CCGTGCGGGTCAATGGGCATATCGAGCGGCGCCGGGCCGAAGGCAAGATCGCGCGCCTCGAGGCGAAGGTGCGGTCGGACCCCGTAGCCGGGACCCTGGGGATCGGACATACGCGCTGGGCGACCCACGGCGTGCCCAACGAGCGAAATACCCACCCCCATGCGACGGACAAGGTGACGCTGGTCCACAATGGCATCATCGAGAACTATCGCGAGCTGGCGTGCGAGCTGAAAGCGCTGGGTCACGCGTTCGCCAGCGACACCGATACCGAGATCGTCGCCCACCTCATCACTCGCTACATGAATGAAGGCATGTCGCCGCAGAGGGCGACGGCGACGGCGCTGAAACGACTACAGGGCGCATTCGCGCTGGCGATCATCTTCAACGGCCATCCCGACCTGATGATCGGCGCGCGGCGCGGCAGCCCGCTGGTGCTAGGCTGGGGAAACGGCGAGATGTATCTGGGTTCCGACGCGCTTGCCGTGGCGCCGCTCACCGAGAAGATCACCTATCTGAACGACGGCGACTGGGTCGAGCTCACGCGCGAGGGCGCGACGATCCACGACGTCGACGGCAACGTGGTCAAGCGCGACATCAAGTCGAGCGCGCTGTCGGGCGCCATGGTCGGCAAGGGTAACCATCGCCATTTCATGCTCAAGGAGATTCTCGAGCAGCCGACGGTCATCGGCGACACGTTGAACACCATGTTCAATCCGCGCACGCGGACCATTCAGCTTCCCGATTTTCCTTTCGATCTCGCTCGGGTGCCGAAGATAACCATGGTCGCATGCGGCACCTCGTACCACGCGACGATGGTCGCCAAATATTGGTTCGAACAGATCGCGCGCATGTCGGTCGAGATCGACATCGCCTCGGAGTTCCGCTACCGCGACGCGCCATTGCCCGAAGGCGGCCTCGCGGTGTTCGTCTCGCAATCGGGCGAGACGATCGACACGCTGGCGGCGCTTCGCTACGCGCGCGCGAAAAAACAGCATATCGTCGCCGTGGTGAACGTGCCGGAAAGCGCGATGCATCGCGAGGCCGATGCGACGTTGCTGACGCGCGCCGGGCCCGAGATCGGCGTGGCGTCGACCAAGGCGTTCACCTGCCAATTGGTTACGCTCGCCTGTCTCGTCATCGCCACGGCCCGGGCGCGGGGCGCGATCGACGCCGCAAGGGAAGCCGAGCTGTCGGCGGCGATCGCCGAAGTGCCGTCGCGCGCCGCCGAAGTGCTGCACCACGACGAGGCGATCCAGGAAGTCGCCAAATGGCTTGCCGAGGCCAAGGACGTTCTGTTCATGGGCCGCGGCACCGGCGTCGCCATCGCGCTCGAGGCGGCGCTGAAGCTCAAGGAGATTTCCTATATCCACGCCGAGGGGTTTCCGGCGGGCGAGCTCAAGCACGGCACGATCGCGCTGGTCGACGAGACGGTGCCGGTGATCGTCATTGCGCCGTCGGACCATCTGTTCGACAAGACCGCATCGGGGATGCAACAGGTGATCGCGCGCGGCGCCAAGGTCGTCGTGCTTTCCGACGCCGCCGGCCTCGCCAAGCTAGCCGGGGACGCGCATGCGGCGATCGAGCTGCCGGCGTGCCATCCCTTCGTCGCTCCGATCCTCTACGCGATCCCGGCCCAGCTTCTGGCCTATCACGCCGCCGTCGTGCGCGGCACCGACGTCGACCAGCCGCGCAATCTCGCCAAGAGCGTGACGGTGGAGTAGCGGTGGCGGCTATCGCCGCGAGTCGATTCGATCGCACTCCTTCCGAATAGCGGCCTCCAACGGCGGCAGCGCTTCCGTCGCCGTACGCCAGATCCGGGCGGGGTCGATCCGGTGATACTCGTGCGTGTAAGCGTTGCGAAGATCGGCGATCTGACGCCATGGCAGATCGCGGTGCCGCGCTTTCAGCTCGGCCGGCAGGCGTCGCGATGCTTCCGAGATCACGATCAGCGCATATTGCACGGCGTACGATCGATTGATCTTGGAGACGAAGCTGTCGCGCGTTTCATCCGCCACGACGCGATTGATGATTGCGAAGTTTCGCAGAATGTCGGAAATCCAGCCGCGGACACGGTCGTCGCGCGATGGCGCGCCCGAGGCGGCGCGACGGTCAGTAGGCATAGACCGCGTCTTGCAGCGCGCGCTCACGCGTCGTCTCGCGCATCGAGTCGATATCGATGACGTCGACCCTGCGCCCGGTCGCCTTCGCGACGAGCGCGCCGAGCTCTTCCTGCATTTGCATGTAACGAAACAGATCGGGCGACCGTTCACGGTCGAACTCGACGAATATGTCGACGTCGCTGTCGCGCCGGGCCTGCCCGCGCGCGACCGACCCGAAGACCGCGGCGCGGGCCACGCCGTAACGCTCGAGCGCCGGCCGGTGCTTGCGCAGAAGGCCGATCACGTTGGCGAGAGGATCCTTGTGGTCGATGCCACGGTCGATCAGCCGGCGGATGGCCCCGACACGCGTGCGTTCGCCGCTCGCCCGGCGGTACTGGTCGATCCGCGTGAGCTGTTTTTCCTCGAATGGAACTAATATACGTCTCATAATATGATATATACCATTGTCAGACATATATATACAAGCGCTCTGTCCCGTCGAACCGAATTCGGAAAAGGCGGGACTGGATCGTCGCAGCGGCGGGCGGCTATACTCGCCGGCAATTCCCGAAAGTCCCGATCGTCGTGGAGGAATCGCCATGTCGACCGCTACCGCCGGTAAAGCGCGCTCAGGCGTGCCGCTCAAGGACAAGCGGCTGTTCCGCGAACAGGCGTATATCGACGGCGAATGGATCGACGCCGACCGCAAGGCGGTGATCGAGGTCGACGATCCGGCAAGGCGCGAAACGATCGGCGTGGTGCCCAAGCTGGGGGCCGCCGAGACGCGCCGCGCCATCGACGCCGCGGCCAAGGCCTATCCGGCGTGGCGAGCGAAGACGGCGAAGGAGCGCGCCGTCGTGTTACGCCGCTGGGCCGACCTGATGATGGCGAACCAGGACGATCTCGGGCTGTTGATGACGACCGAGCAGGGCAAGCCGCTCTCCGAGGCGAAGGGCGAGGTCGCTTACGCCGCGTCGTTCCTCGAGTGGTTCGGCGAGGAGGCAAAGCGCGCCTATGGCGACACCATCCCACAGCACCAGCCCGACAAGCGCATCGTCGTGGTGAAGGAGCCGGTCGGCGTGGTGGCGTGCATCACGCCATGGAATTTCCCGGCGGCGATGATCACCCGAAAAGCCGGACCGGCGATCGCCGCCGGCTGCACGGTCGTCGCCAAGCCGGCGAGCCAGACGCCATACTCGGCGCTGGCGCTGGCCGAGCTCGGGGAGCGCGCCGGCGTGCCGAAGGGCGTATTCAACGTCGTCACCGGCGGCGCGAAGGACATCGGCGGCGAGCTCACCTCGAACCCGACGGTGCGAAAACTGTCGTTCACCGGCTCGACCGAGATCGGCCGCATGCTGATGGCGCAATGCGCGCCGACGATCAAGAAGATATCGCTCGAGCTGGGCGGTAACGCGCCGTTCATCGTCTTCGACGACGCCGATCTCGAGGCCGCCATCGATGGCGCGATCATGTCCAAGTATCGCAACACCGGACAGACCTGCGTCTGCGCCAACCGTTTCCTGGTCCAGGGCAAGGTCTACGACGCCTTCGCCGGCAAACTTGCCGAAGCGGTCAAGAAACTCAAAGTCGCGCCCGGCACCGAGCCTGGCGCCACCCAGGGACCGTTGATCGACGATAACGCCGTGGCGAAGGTCGAGGAGCACATCAAGGACGCGCTTTCCAAGGGGGCGTCGGTGGTGATTGGGGGCAAGCGCCATGCGCTCGGCGGCACGTTCTTCGAGCCGACGGTGATCGCCAACGTCAACACCCAAATGCTGGTCGCCCGCGAGGAAACCTTCGGGCCGGTGGCGCCCTTGTTCCGCTTCGAGCGCGAGGAGGACGCGATCCGGCTTGCCAACGACACCGAGTTCGGGCTCGCGGCGTATTTCTACGGCCGCGACATCGGCAGGGTGTGGCGAGTGGCCGAGGCCCTGGAGTACGGCATCATCGGCATCAACACCGGCCTGATATCGACCGAGGTCGCCCCCTTCGGCGGCATGAAGCAGTCCGGTCTCGGCCGTGAGGGCTCGCATTACGGGCTCGACGAGTTCCTCGAAGTCAAATATCTCTGCATGGGCGGAATTTAGGGCCGCCGCTTGGGGTTTCTTCGTGTTGAGCGGCCGCGCGCCGCCGGGATGCGCCCGGCGACGGTGCGGGCCTGTGGCCTTGAGGGAGGCAAAATTGGACCAGAAAATCATCGACCTCTATGACGAGTACACGCACAAGCCGCTGGAGCGTCGGGTATTCCTCGAACGGCTTGCCGGACTCGTCGGCGGAACGGCCGCCGCCTCGGCGTTGCTGCCGTTGCTGGAGAACCAATATGCCCAGGCGGCGATCGTCGATCCCAAGGACGCCCGGCTCGAAACGCAGGTGATCAATTACAAGGGCGCCACTGGCGACGTCCGCGCCTATCTGGTCAAGGCCAAGGAAGGCCCGGCGCGCCGGCCCGGTGTAGTTACGATTCACGAGAATCGCGGGCTGACCCCATATAACGAGGACGTGACGCGGCGGGTCGCGCTCGAAGGTTTCGTTGGGCTCGGCGTCGATCTCCTGTCGCCGCTCGGCGGCACGCCCGAGAACGAGGATCAGGCGCGCGAGATGACGGGCAAGCTCGACCGGGCGCAGACGGTACAGAATCTTGTCGCAGCGGTAGCCTATCTCAAAGGGCGTCCCGACGTGTCGGGCAAGGTCGGCGCGGTCGG